>JBEIQV010000270.1:0-4463 GCA_040376335.1 Verrucomicrobiia bacterium
ATTGACGTCATCCAGCAGCACCACGGCACCTCGCTGGTTTTCTATTTCTACAAGCGCGCCATTGACCAGCAGCAGTCCGCAAAGGGAGACGGAAAAATCACCTCCATGCACGACGAGGATCTGCCCGAGGTGAGTGAAAGCAGCTTCCGCTACAGCGGGCCGAAACCACAAACGCGCGAGTCCGCCATCATTTCACTCGCCGACTCCATCGAGAGCGCAGCACGTAGTCTGGAGCGCGTCACCCTTCACAAAATCGAGCAACTCATCACTGACATCATCCGCAAGCGCATCGCCGATGGACAACTAGACGACTGCGATCTCACTTTCCGCGAACTGGGTGAAATCGCCCAGAGCTTCCGTCACACGCTCAGCAGTATGTTGCACTCGCGCGTCGCGTATCCCGAAGACAAGGAAACCAAAGTTCGCCAGCCCCGCGGTGAAGGCGGCCCCCAAAGCAACATCCGCCAACGCCCCGGCGCGAGCGCAGCCTGACTCCCATGAACAATAGAATCGTCGCTTACGTTCTCGCCGTTTTCTTCATCGTCTTCGGATTGTGGATGACGAAAAAGGCCATCGGCAAAAAGAAATGGGGCGCCAAGCGTGTGATGCTTTGCTTTGCCGGCCTTGGAGGCTTTGCGGCAGGCGGCTACTGCGTTTTCGCTGCGCGAAAATTCTAGCGCGACAGCGTGTCTGTGAGTTTTTTCGCGATGGCGAGGAAGGATTGTGCGATGGCGCTGGTCAGGTCGGCGGCGGTGATGGGTTTGCCTCGGTCTCCGGATTCGCGAGTGGCGATGTCAATGGGCACCTGACCGAGGAGCGGGACTTGCACGCGGTCGGCTTCGCGCTGGCCGCCGCCGCTACCGAAGATGTCGTAGCGCACGCCGTCGCTCGGGCAGAGGAAGTAACTCATATTTTCCACGATTCCGAGCACGGGGACGTTCACTTTTTGGAACATCGTGACGGCTTTGCGCGCATCAATGAGCGCGACTTCCTGCGGCGTGGTGACGATGACTGCACCGGCGAGGGCGACGGTCTGCACGATGGTGAGTTGGATGTCGCCGGTGCCGGGTGGGAGGTCGAGGATGAGGTAGTCGAGGTTACCCCAATTTACCTGTCGCAAAAATTGCTGTGTGTATTTCGTCACCATCGGCCCGCGCAGAATCGCCGGCGCGTCGTCATCGAGCAGGAAGCCCATGCTCATCAGCTTTAATCCGTATCGCTCGACGGGGATGATGCGGTTGTCTTCGTCGGCAAAAGGCCGTTCGTTAACACCGAACATCAGGCCGATGCTCGGTCCATAGAGGTCGCAATCACACAAGCCGACCGCTGCGCCTTGCGCCTGCAAAGCACACGCGAGATTCGCGGCGACGGTGCTTTTCCCCACGCCGCCCTTGCCGCTGGCGACGGCGATGATGTGCTTCACTCCGGGGATGGAAGTCTGCGGCATCGTCTGTGCACCAATCGACTGCTGCACCGGCGCGGTGATGTCTATGCGGACGACCGCGCTCGTGACGCCGGGTAACGCTGAAATCGCTGCTTCGGCGTTTGCTTTGATTTGTGCAGGCACGGCAGCATCGGTAGTGGCCATCGCCATTTGCACAAAGACTTCGCCATCGTCCACGCGCACGTCCTTTACAATTCCAAAGCTGACAATATCCCGGCTGAACCCCGGGTATTTTACTGTGGCAAGCGTGGCGCGAATGTCGTCGGTAGTAGGCATGGGCGCGAGACGGAAGCGGCGACGGGCCGACGATGCAAGCGCGGAGCTTTAATCTTCCGGCACAGCAAGAGCGTCGTTGGTGGACTTGGCCAGTGTGTGGAGCTTCGCGATCTCGTCTTTTGTCGGGGCGCTGTGATCTTCTTTGATGGCCATACGACGGACTTCGCGGAGGTTCGCGTCGAGGACGGCCCAGAGTTTTGTTTTTTTGAAACTCGGGTTCAGCGTGCTGATGCGGTCGGCGAAGTAGTCGAGGACGGAGGGCTGGATGAGAAGTGCGGCGCGCTCGGCGCTGTAATGCTCGGCGACGATTCCGGCGGCGATTTCGAGTCCGCGCCACCAGCCGCCGAGCGAAACGAGATGGGCGATTTCCTCGTCCTTGAGTGCGAGCATTCCCTGCTCAACGTCGCGCTGGGTGCCAATGAGTTCGGAGCGGATGCCGTCCCAATCCTTGCCGGCTGCTTTTTCGAGGATGCTGCGGGTGTGGCGCGTGACGTGTTCGCCGACTCCGAGGCCCTTGGCCTGTCGCAGTAGGACGCGCCCGATGGGTTCGATGCGGCTTTGTTTTTCCGCGATGACGGCGAGGAATCCATCGGCGATGACTGCGCCGGTGCTCATGGCGAGGCGTGCGCGGTCGGGTGCGTTTTGCGCAGGGAGAACGCGAGTGACGGCGTCGTAGGAGACGGGACGAAGTTCACGAAGCGCGGTGAGCAGTGTCTCGATGCTCGGGGTAGTAAATTGATTCACGCCCAGCTCTTCTTTGATGTGTGCCTCGGCGGCGGCGTGTTCGGATTTTGAGGGTTTCTTTTTCTCGACGGCGAGGGCTGGCGCGATGAGCGCGAGCGTGAAAGCGATGAGCCTGCCGGGTTGCATGACGAGTGGTGTGACCGAAAGTCGGCGCGAATGCAATGCGCGGGCTTGCCATTGTCGTGAGTGGCGCTAAGCAATGTCCGAAATGAAGAAAATCGAAGCCATTATCAAACCGTTCAAACTCGAAGATGTGAAGGAGGCGCTCGCTGAGATCGGCGTCGAGGGCATGACGGTGACGGAGGTAAAAGGCTTTGGCCGACAGAAGGGCCACACGGAGATTTACCGTGGCTCGGAATACACGGTGGATTTTCTGCCGAAGATGAAATTTGAACTCGTTCTGCCGGATGACCGCGTCGCGGATGCCGTTGCGGCAATCGTCAAATCGGCGAAGACGGGCAAGATTGGGGACGGAAAGATTTTCGTGCTGAATGTGGAGGAAGCGATTCGGATTCGCACCGAGGAGCGCGGAGAGAAGGCAGTTTAAGCGCGCTGCGCCTTCACGTTTCTTTCAGGTTCCATGTCCGTCTGGCTCATCGCAATCATCCTCGGCCTCGTCGAGGGAGTCACGGAGTTCATACCGGTTTCATCCACGGGGCATTTGCTGATCACGGAGCGCTTGCTTCAAATCGGCCCGGAAAGTTTTTTCAGCAGCGATGTTTTTAATTCGTTCATCCAGGTGTGGGCGATGATCGCCGCGCTTCCGCTTTTCAAAGACCGGCTGGCGACATTGCGCGAGCCGAAGGGCAGGGGATATCTGGCGAAACTTTTCGTGGCGTTCTGCATCACCGTGGCGGGCGCGCTCATTTTCAAAGGCGTGATGAAAAAAGTGACGGGGCACGATGAGTTGCTGCCAAAGACGATGTTCCCGGTGGCGATGGCGCTGCTCGTGGGCGGCGTGCTTTTTGTGCTCATCGAGCGCTGGCTGCGCGGGAGAAAGTCGGGCGCTAATGTGACCTGGATCATCGCCATTGCCATCGGGCTTGCACAAGTCGCGGCGGTGGCATTTCCGGGAACATCCCGCTCCGGGGCGACCATCCTGATCGCTCTCGCGCTGGGTCTGGGTCGCGGGCCTGCGACGGAGTTTTCGTTTTTGCTCGGCGTGCCGACGCTTGGTGCTGCTGCAGCTAAGACGCTGTGGGACGCGCACAAACACGGCATGGTTATCGAATGGGCACCGATGCTGTTGGCGAGCGTCGTCGCGAGTGTAGCGTCGTTTTTCGCCGTGCGCTGGATGATTCGCTACGTGAGCACCCACACATTCACGGGATTCGGCCTGTATCGCATCGTCGCCGGGGTGGTGTTGTTGCTGGCGTGTTGGTAGATTTTGAGGCTTTGCCAAAGGTGCTTTGGGTTTCCTAGGATGGGGGGTGATGCGTTTCCTTCTGCTGCTGACTTTGCTGGTGTCCGCTGCTCTTTCCCGTGGGGAAGAGGCGGCGACGCTGATGGCGGACGGATTCGATTTTCCGGTGGGGAAGCCGGATGCCGAGGAGTATTATAAATCGCGCGGCTATCGCCCGAACGGGCATCTCGGCGAGGACTGGAATGGCAAGCGCGGTGGCGATACGGATCTCGGCGACCCGGTGTGGGCTTGTGCAAATGGGCTCGTGGTTTATGCGGAAAATTTCGGTCACGGCTGGGGGAATGTGGTGATCGTTCGTCATGTGTATGAAGAGCGCGGGCAGCGGAAATTTGCGGACTCGCTCTACGGGCATCTCGACAGAATCCTCTGCCGGATGGGGCAGCATGTCCGGCGTGGTCAGCAACTCGGCACCATCGGGACTGGCGGCGGGCGCTACGATGCGCACCTTCATTTTGAGATTCGCAAGGAGCTGCGCGTGGGCATGGCGCGGCATCGTTTTCCGCGCGATGAGCGGGTGTATTGGGACCCGACGACTTTCATCGCGGCACGCCGCAAGATCATACCAAGTGCGGCGAC
>JBEIQV010000421.1:0-1840 GCA_040376335.1 Verrucomicrobiia bacterium
GCGGCAGGAGCAGCGGCAAAAATCCCGAACATCACCAACAGCGATTTACCCCGCGAACTTCAGCGCAAACAGCTCGATCTCGTGCAGGCGATGAACCGCGATTTCCTCTACTCCACGAACGGAGACCGCGAAGTCGAGGGCGTCATCGAGTCATTCGAGCTGGCATTTCGGATGCAGAGCGAAATTCCACGCGTCATGGAATTCACGAAGGAAACGCCCGAAACACTCAAGCTCTACGGCATCGGCGAACGCCAGACCGACGGCTTCGCGCGCCAGTGCCTCATGGCGCGTCGTTTCGTGGAAGCAGGCGTGCGTTTCGTCGAAGTCTGCCAGCCCGGATGGGATCAGCACCAAAACCTCACAACTGCACTGCAGAAAAACTGCACCGCGATTGACCAGCCCATCGCCGCGCTGTTGCAGGATCTAAAGTCGCGAGGCCTGCTCAATGACACGCTTGTCGTGTGGGGCGGCGAATTTGGCCGCACACCCGATGGACGCCGCCCCGACGGCCGCGACCACAACGCAAAGGGCTACACGATGTGGATGGCCGGCGGCGGCGTAAAGGGCGGCCTCAGCTACGGCTCCACCGACGACTACGGCTACAAGGCCGTGGAAAACCCCGTCCACGTCCTCGATCTGCACGCCACAATCCTCCACCTCATGGGACTCGATCACGAAAAGCTCACCTTCAATTACGCAGGCCGCAATTTCCGTCTCACAGACGTTCACGGCAACGTCGTGAAGGCGCTGATGGCGTGAGCGCAAAATCAGCGATTTTCAATCACGCACATAGTTTGGTTTGACCGACTCGAAACTCTCACCTACATGCGCGTGCCTTCCTGCCTTCGGGCTGCGGCCTGGGTGAGGGAAGGAAGCATGGGAAGTGTGCTGGATGCTCTCTCTGAGTTGCACTGTCGCGCACCCAATACGAACGAACAGAAAATGAACAATAACGGACTACCAAAAAAGCAGGGACTCTACGACCCACGGTTTGAGCATGACGCATGTGGCGTCGGTTTCATCGCTCACATGAAGGGGAAGAAATCGCACGACATCGTGGCGCAGGGGCTGCAAATGCTCATCAATCTCGATCACCGCGGTGCGTGTGGCGCGGAGGTGAATACTGGCGATGGTGCGGGCATTTTGATGCAGATGCCGCATGAATTTTTGCGCAAGGTGACGGATGGAAAGTTTAAACTTCCAGCGGAGGGGCAATACGGGACGGGGCTTTTCTTCATGCCGAAGAACCCAACGCTGCGGCGGAAGTTGGAGGAGGTTTTCGAGAAGATCGTGGCGGCTGAAGGGCAGTATTTCCTCGGCTGGCGGAAGGTGCCTACGGATAATTCTTCGCTCGGCGAGACTGCGAAGGGCGCGGAACCGGCGATGATGATGGCCTTTATCGAGCGCGGTGAGAATTGCGCGGATGATGCGGCTTTTGAGCGGAAGCTTTATGTGATCCGCAAGCGGTCGTTTAACGAGATCCGGTGCTCGACGCTGGCGGGCGGGAATTTCTGGTATGTGTGCAGTCTGTCTTACAAGACGCTGGTCTATAAAGGCATGTTGCTGACGGACCAGGTGGGCAAGTATTTCGCGGATTTGAGCGACCCGGATATGAAGTCGGGGCTGGCGCTGGTTCACTCGCGGTTTTCGACGAATACGTTCCCGAGCTGGGACCGTTCGCATCCGTATCGCTACATCGCGCACAACGGTGAAATCAACACGCTGCGCGGGAATATCAACTGGATGCACGCGCGTCAGTCACTGGCGGATTCGCCGCTGTTCGGCGAGGACTTCAAGCAGACGCTGCCGGTGGTGAATCCGAACGGCTCGGACTCTTCGA
>JBEIQV010000155.1:0-7814 GCA_040376335.1 Verrucomicrobiia bacterium
CACCCGCACCGACGGCACCACACAGCCCGCCTTCGCCGCAGGCAAAATGCTCGACGGCACCCCGCTCAAACTCGGCGATAAAACCGTGCACGGCTTCGAGACCGCCGCCGGAGCCGCCATCACGTGGGACATTCCCATCGCCAGCGCCAGCTTCGTCGCCCGCGTCGCCGCCGGCCCCACCACACCAGCCGGGCAAAAAATCACCTTCGCCATCTACGCCGACGGCCGCCCCGTCGCCCGCAGCGCGCCCGTAGCCGTCGGCGACGCCCCCGCCATCCTCCGCTGCCAGCTCACCGCCATCAGCAAACTTTCCCTCCGCGCCGAAAGCCCCACCGGCACCGGCATCTGGGCCGAGCCAATCCTCTACCGTCGGTAAAAACCTTTTGCGCTTTGTCCGTTGCAAATCCGTGCGCGCGTGAAAATCGCGCTTTCGCAAATGCGCCGTGCCGCTAGCCTCCGCGCCCCGATGCAAACATTGCCAGGATTCCGCGACTTTTTTCCCGACGACTGCGCACGCAGGAACTACATCCTCGATACGTGGCGGGCGGTCGCGCGCCGCTATGGCTTCACGGAATACGACGGGCCGGTCGTCGAGTCGCTCGCGCTTTATGAAAAGAAGAGCGGCGGCGAATTGGTCGGCCAGCTTTTCACTGTGGGCGCGCTCGCCGATCCCGGCGCTGCGAAGGGCGCGCTGCGGCCCGAGATGACGCCTACGCTCGCCCGCATGGTCGCGGCGCGGGAGCGCGATTTCAAAAAGCCGATGAAGTGGTTTTCCGTGCCGAACTGCTTCCGGCACGAACGCCAGCAACGCGGAAGACTGCGTGAATTTTACCAGCTCAACGTGGACATCCTCGGCGAGGCATCGCCCGCTGCGGATGCGGAGTTGATCGCGGTGCTCGTGGACACGCTGCGAGCGTTTGCGCTCACGGAGCGGGATTTTGTCGTGCGCCTCAGCAGCCGCACCGCGTGGCAGCAGTTTTTCATTCAAAATGCGAAGCGCGCCGACGGAGCCGCGCCCACTGCCGAGGACGAATACGAGTTTTTCCAAATCGTGGACAAAGCCGAGCGCGCCTCGCCGGAGAAGACGGATGCGGCGCTCGCGAAGTTCGGCCTCAACGCCGCGCAGGTGCTCGCTTTCATGCGCAGCAAGGAGCCGACTGCCGAGCTTGCGTCGATTCTCGGCGATCTCACTGCACGCGGACTCGGGGCGTTCGTGGAGGTGGACTATGCCATCGTGCGCGGCCTCGCCTACTACACCGGCGTGGTTTTCGAGGTCTTTGATCGTGCCAAGACCGAGCGCGCACTCGCCGGCGGTGGACGCTACGACGGGCTGCTCGCGCTGATGAGCGACGGCAAGGTGAACATGCCCGCGCTGGGCTTCGGCATGGGCGACGTGGTGCTCGCCAATATGATCGCCGACACGCCCGCTGCGAAGGCGCAGCTCGAAGCGTGGCTCGCGCGTGAGCGTTCGTGCGAAGTGTATGTCGTCATCGCGAAGGAAGAGCTGCGTTCGCAGGCGCTCGCGCTCGTGCAGGAGCTGCGCGAAGCCGGGCATCGCGTGGATTTTCCGCTCACAGCAGCGAAGGTCGGCAAGCAATTCCAAAATGCGGAGAATCTCGGTGCGCGCCGTGCCGTTGTGATTGGCGAAGAGTGGCCGCAGATGAAAGTGAAGACGCTCCCCACACGCGAGGAAGTGCTGGTCGCACGCGAAAATCTCGTGTCGCAACTCGGCTGAGCGGGTTCAGCGTTGCGCCATTTCCGCAGCGAGCTTCGGGCCGATGCTGCGGGGGCCGAGAGGGCGGCCTTCGAGCGTGGAGACGGGCATCACGCCGAGCCAGGAGTTCGTGAGGAAAATCTCGTCTGCCTTCAGCACATCCTCGCGGCGCAGTCGGCGCTCGGTGACTTTGCGGCGGGCGATGACCCACTCCCGCACCACGCCGAGCCGGCAACCTGACGCGCGCGATGGCGTGAGCACATGTTCGCCGTGAACGAGGAAGACATTCGCACAGCAAGCGGAGATGAGTTCGGCGTGATCGTTGAAAATGAGCGCTTCATCGAGTTTGCGGGCGCGGGCCTGCGCGAGCGCGTCGCAATTGAACCAATAGTTTGCGGTCTTCAGCCCACTGAAAAGCGGACGGTGGTTGTCATCATGAAAACCGATGTCCCAGCTCGTCTCCTTCTCCGGCTCGCGCGGCTCGATGACTAGAAAAACGCGAGGAGCTTGTGCGGGTGCGGACGGAGCGCCGTCGCCCGCCGTCACGTAGATGCGCGCGAAGCCATCCATCCCCGCCGTTTCAAAAACCTCCTGCGCGGTGGCAATGGTATTTTCCTCCACGACAAAATCCCGTTCCGCACACGCGGTTAGCAATCGTTGCTGATGCTGCGCCCAAAAATCCGCCCGTCCATCCCGCACCCGCACGCTCTCAAAAAGCGACATGCCGTAGCGAAAACCACGGTCGCTCAGCGGCAGGCTGTCCGCCGGCTCGAAGATGTTTCCATTCCAAAGCCAGCCCTTCATGGTGTTACTGGATGTTGAGTTCGCGCGTGATGCCGAAACGTTCGAGGCGTTTGCGGAGGGTGGCGCGTGTCATGCCGAGGAGCTTCGCGGCCTGCACCTGATTGCCCTTCGTCTCGCGCATGGCGTGGACGGTGAATTCGCGCTCCAGCCAAGGAATGAGTTCGATGCTGGCGTCCGCTTGTGCGGCGCGCAATAGCACTTCGATGGCTGCATCCTTGGTGAGTGCGGTGGTCGGGCTGTCCGCTGCATTCGCGCCGAGCGGGATGTCCTTCGGCAGCAGGATGTCGCTCGTCGCAAGCAGGCACGCGCGCTGGATGGTGTTTTCCAATTCGCGCACGTTGCCGGGCCAGTTGTGCGCTTCGAGCACGCGGATGGCGTCTTCGCTGAGTTTGAATTTAGGCAGTCGCTTCTCCGTGGCGACGCGCTGCACGAAATACTCGGCGAGCAGCCGGATGTCCTCCACACGCGCGCGGAGCGGTGGGAGCTGAATGCGGACGACATTCAGCCGGTAGAATAAATCTTCGCGGAAATGTTTGTCGGCGACTTCGGTTTCGAGCTGCTTGTTCGTTGCAGCGATGATGCGCACGTCGGTCTTGATCGTGGTGTTTCCGCCGACGCGGGAGAACTCGCCGTTTTGCAGAACGCGCAGGATTTTGCCCTGCAAGGAAAGCGGCATGTCGCCGATTTCATCGAGGAACAGCGTGCCGCCATCGCTCTGCTCGAAGCGGCCTTCGCGCTGTGTGGCCGCGCCGGTGAACGCGCCTTTTTCGTGTCCGAAAAGTTCGCTCTCCAAAAGATGCTCGGGAATTGCCGCGCAGTTGATCGCGACGAAGGTGCTGTTGTTGCGCGGCGAGTAGTGGTGGATGGCGCGGGCGACGAGTTCTTTGCCTGTGCCACTCTCGCCGGTGATCATTACGGGTGCGTCCGAACCCGCGACGCGGCCCACGAGTTTGAAGACCTGCTGCATCGGGTCGCTCTGGCCGACGATGCTGTCGTTGTGCTGCTCGACGGTGAGCTGCGGGCGCGATGCCTTAGCCGCGCGCATTTGCGCCTGCTCCTTGAGCGCGGAGTCCACGACCATTTTGAAATTAAACGGCAGCTTGTCCTTCGTGACGAAATCGAACGCGCCGAGCTTCATCGCCTCGATGACGGTCTGCGTGGTGGAGAACTGGCTGATGAGCAGAATGGACGCAGAGGGATCGCGCTCTCGGACACGCGAAAGCAATTCCAGCCCGCTGAAAGGCTGCACGTGCGTGTCGGTGACGATGAGATCCGGGTGCTCGCGCTGCGCGATTTTTTGCGCCTCGTCTGCATGGGTCGTCGAAAGCACGCGCAAGTCCACAGCGGTGAGTTGCTTCACCGCCCACGCGAGGAAATCGGTGTCTGGATCTACGACGAGAACTGTTTGGCCTTTGGCCATGAAGGTATGTGTTTGGTTGCGCTGCGACTATAGTCCGCCGAATCGGCGCTCCCGCTTTTGAAACTCTGCGACGGCTGCACGCAAGTCCTCTTTGCTGAAGTCGGGCCAAAATTTTGGCGTGATGTAAAATTCGGAATAGCTGAGCTGCCAGAGCAGGAAGTTAGACAGGCGCATCTCGCCGCTGGTGCGGATGAGCAGGTCGGGGTCGGGATATTCTGCGGTGTAAAGATGGGCGCTGATGGTTTCGGGTGTGATGGTCGCGGGATCTGGCGCAGCGGCGCAGATCGAGCGGACGGCGTCGGTGATTTCAGTGCGCGAGCTGTAGTTGAGCGCGAGAATGAGCGTGGTGGCCTTGTTGTCCGCCGTGGCTGCGATGGTTTCGCGGAGCTTTTGCTGCGTGCTTTCCGGCAGCTCGTGAGTGCGCCCGATGGTGCGGAGGCGGATGCCGTTTTTCATCATCGTCGGCAATTCATACGCGAGGAAATGCTCTAGGATCACCCAGAGCCCGTTCACTTCCAGTTCGGGGCGTTTCCAGTTCTCCATGGAGAATGCGTAGAGCGTGAGAAACTCGACACCGAGCGCCACACATTCCTCGGTGACGGCGCGCACGGTTTCCACACCGCGCTCGTGGCCCTTGAGGCGTGGGAGCCCGCGCTCCTTCGCCCAACGGCCGTTGCCGTCCATGATGATTGCGATGTGGCAGGGTGGCTTCATACACGGGACAGCGCATCGGCGCTCACAAAAATATTTCTGGCACGGAAGGCGGAGGGACTGTCCATGATCAGTAGCATCCGGCCAGCGTGGCTGTTCATGCCAAACCACGGGAGGGCGAGGTAGCGCCATGACTTGCGTGTCCACGCTGGGATGCGCCAGTCGTTGATGCGGCAAAGGTGCTCGGCGACGGCGGCGAGGTAGGCGTCTTGTCGTGCGCCGTCCTTAACGAGGCCGTCGAGTCGCGGCGGTTCATCTGCAAATGCACGTTCGCAGGGCTGCTCGTAAAAACCGTCGAGGAAATCGCGAAGTGCGAACGACAAGGCACCGTCTTCTGCGATGGTTTCGGAGACGGCCTTGAGGCTTGGGATTCGTTGAGCGACTGGCATGTGCTAATTATTCAACTCACTCATCACTTCCTCCACAAAGAATTGTGTCTTAGCCGTCAGGCGCTCTGCGGGGTAATAGCGGGTGACTATTTCCAAAACCTCTCCGGCATTGGTGAGTCCGAGATGCTTCGCGAGAAAGATTACATCACCGCGGTCGCCATCCGTGTCGTAGCCCGTGACTCGTGCCGCCATGCACTTCATCGCGAGCAGGTAGGCTGCGCTCGGTCGTAGGATGCGGAGATTTGGAAATTCTCTCGGCATTCCTTCGTCCACGTAATCCTGATTTGCGGAAACAAAACCCTTCACGGCGTCGTTGAGCCAGCTCGACGGGAGCGATAGCTGCGCTGCGACCGATTCAGCGGCTGTGCGTATGATTTCAGCCGGACGAAAAACTGCATCCACATCGCGCGTGGCTTCGCGGGCATCGAAAGCGAGCACCATTGCCGCTCCGCCGAAGATACATAGTTCACCGGTTACTCCTTCTACGCGCAATTTTTCGGAAAGCGCGGCGAGTGCGGCTTCGATCGTGGCGCGTTCGAGTTTCACACTACGATGGTCTGCTCGCGGCCGGGGCCGACGCTCACGATGCTCAATTTTGCGCCCGTCAGTCGGGCGATGGCCTGAAGATACTTACGGCATTTCACCGGAAGGTCGCCCCACTTGCGGGCGGAGGTCGTGTCTTTTTGCCAGCCGTCGTATTCCTCGTAGATCGGTTTACACTCGGCGAGCGCGTCGAGGTCCGTCGGCGGATATTCCAGCGTCTTGCGGCCGAGTTTGTAGGCGGTGCAGACTTTGATCGTCGCCATCGTGTCGAGACCGTCGGTGTTCGTCACTGCGATGTCATCAATGCCGTTCACGATTGCCGCGTAGCGCGTGAACACCGCATCGAACCAGCCGCAGCGCCGCGCGCGTCCCGTTGTTGCGCCGAACTCGCGACCGAGACCGTGTAGGAAATCGCCCAGCGCGTCGTTCTCCGTCGGGAACGGCCCTTCGCCCACGCGCGTCGTGTAGGCTTTCATCGTGCCCCACACTTTGCTGATGCGATTTGGCGGAACGCCTGAGCCGGTGCAAGCACCGCCCGCCGTCGTGTTGCTCGATGTCACGTAGGGATACGTGCCAAAATCAATGTCGAGGAATGTGCCCTGCGCGCCCTCGAACAAAATCTCCTTGTTCTCCCGCACCGCGTCCGCGAGCCACACCACCGTGTTGCCGAGGAAAGGGATGATCGTTTTCGCGGCGGCGAGATACTGCGCGTTCGCCTGCTTGAAATCCACAGTCTCTCCGCCGAGTAAACCGAGCTGCGCATTCGCATCCGTTAGACGCGACTTGAGCCTTTCGGAAAAGCGGCGCGCATTCAGTAAATCGCCCGTCCTCAGTCCGGTCCGCGCCGCCTTGTCGGAATACGTCGGCCCGATGCCGCGACCAGTCGTTCCGATTTTGCCCGCGCCCTTTGCCGTTTCCTTTGCGCGATCCAGCGCACGATGATGAGGCAGCGTCAGGTGCGCCGCATCGGAAATCAGCAAATTGTCCTTCGTCACACGGATGCCCTTTTTGCGCAGACCGGTGATTTCCTCCGCGAGCGAAACGGCATCAATCACCACGCCATTGCCAATCACGCACATCGTTCCCTTTCGCAAAATGCCGCTGGGAATGAGGTGGAGCACATATTTTTTGCCCTCCACGATCACGGTGTGCCCCGCGTTATTTCCGCCCTGCGAACGCACGACGATGTCCGCCTTCTCCGTGAGGAAATCAATGATTTTGCCTTTGCCTTCGTCGCCCCACTGAGCGCCTACGAGGATACTGTTTGCCATGGTGTTTCGGTGTTGAGTGTGAAAATAAAACCCCAAAGCCGAGCCTTGGGGCCGCGGACACTATGGAGCGCAATCTGCGAGTGCAAGCATCGCGGAAGCTGGAATTGGGCGGCTGGCCTACTGCTTTTTCCGGGTGCAGCCGATGAAGACGATGGCGAGCGAGACGAGTGAACTGGCGGGCATGAGGATGGCGGCCATGAGTGGGTTCATGCGGCCTAAAAGGCAGAGGGCGATGGCGACGGCGTTGTAGGCGATGGCGAAAGCGACCACGCACTGCGCGGTGCGGCGGCGGGTCGTGGCGGTGTTGAAAAGGGCGCGGATGCCGTTGAGCCCGCGACCGAGGAAGTAGAAATCGGATTTTTGTTCGAGCAGGCCGCGATCAATGGCGGGTGTGCCGGTGCACCAGGCTTTGTCGAAGGCGAGCGAATCGTTTGCGCCGTCGCCGATGTAGAGAATGTCGCGATGGTCGTTGCGGGTGATCCACTCAGCCTTTCCCTCGGGCGTCATTCCGGCGTGGCAGTCGGTGCGCGAAAGGTGGAGGCGGTCGGCCATGGCATCCACTTTCTCACGGCGGTCGCCGCTGAGGATGGAGACGCGGCAGCCTTGCTGGCGAAGTGTTGCGATTTCCTCGACGGCATCCGCGCGCGCCTCTTCGCCGAAATGAAACGCGGCGAGCACTTCGCCGTTGCGGCTGAAAACCCAATCGCCCTTCGTGCCGCCCGCCCACTCCTGGCGTCCGAGTTTCCAAACTGCGCCGCTGTGTTTGACTTCCAGCCCGAAGCCGATGGTTTCGGTGACTGCTGCGCACAATGCGGGTTCGACTCCGTCCGCCAGTAATTGCTCGCGCAGGCAGCCGCTCACGGGATGCGGGTTGATTTGCACCATCGCGAGCAGCACAGCGCGCTCTTCGGCGGTGAGAAGGCGGAGCACTTCGGGATTGAGCAGCGTCATCGCTTCGAGGG
>JBEIQV010000242.1:0-5170 GCA_040376335.1 Verrucomicrobiia bacterium
GCGACATCAAGCTGCCGAAACATGCGCCCCACTTTCTCCAGCGCATCCGGAGCGCCCTCCGCACGCAGCCAGCCTTCGCGTGTGGTGAGTTTCACACCAAGCGCCTGCTCGACGATTTGGAGATTACCAAGGTCGTTGAGAAATAGTTGTCCCAGCACACGGGCGTTTTCAAATTCGTAGGTTTCAGACACGCCGGATTTGCTAGCGGACATTTCCCGCAGTGGCCAGCCCGCGAAACACAGCGGAACGATGCCGCTGATTTTTTAACCACAGAGAGCACGGAGAACACGGAGGCATTTCATGAGAAACAGGACGCCCTTTTATGTTCCCATTTTCCGCCCGCTCCAAACAACCCTCTCAGAGAAACTCCACCTTCATGTTATTTGAGTGCCGTTGCGGAGATGGTGGATGCCATAAGCAAACGAGGCGATGGCTGCGAGAGCAGCCGGGATGAAAAGTGCAGAATAGCGGAGGTGATGGAATGCAACAGCGCCCGCAATTCCGCCGCAGAGAAAGCCGGTGATGATGAGAAAGCAGAGCCGCAACCGCCGCATATCCACGGGCAGGCCGCGCAGCGAGTGGCCGAGAAAGATGCCGAGATCCGTAAACATACCGGAAAGGTGAGTGGTGCGGACGACTGCCCCGCTGTAAGTGCTCACCATCGCGTTCTGAAGGCCGCAGGCGCACGACGCGGAATAGATGCCGAAGATGTTGTTCCGCTTGAGCAGCGGGACGGCGACGCAAAGCAGAATGGACTCCAAGAGCAAAGCGATACCGTAGCGGCGTCCGAGTTGGAGCGTGCTGTCCTGAATGAGAAAGCCGCTCAACACAGTGCCCGCGACGAACGAGCCGATGATCGCGGCGAAGTGGAGAGCCGCCGCAGCGTCGAGAGACGCCAGGGCCGCCGCCAGCATGGATGTAGTGCCAGTAAGATGCGTGACGGCCTGATGCTCGAAACCCAGCAGCCCAACGACGTTGACGATGCCCGCGACAAAAGCCAGCGCCCACGCGCCGGCCCATATCCATTGAGGCAGTTTAGAAATCATTGGTTACAAAGTGCGTGTAGCGACGCCTGCCATCCTTCTTTGCCACGAACGGGCGGGCGTTGTTGATGGATGAAGGTCGGCATTTTATAAGGGGTGTTTGTGGATGCTGAGGGAAGTGGCGCGGGAGTTTTCTGTCAAACGCCTTGTGACCAGTCACCAGTCACCAATCACAATCCCCCCTGTGTAGCGCAGCCCTTGACTAAACGCACTCTCCCGTTTTTGTTCGCGCTCTCATGCTCCGGCTTGCGCTCAAGATGCTCTATGGCGATGTGGCGAAGTTTCTTATGCTCGTCGGCGGTCTCACTTTTTGTGCGCTGCTGATGACGCAGCAGTCCGGCGTTTTTTGCGGCCTCATGCGGTGGACGACGGCGACGATTCGCAACGTGGATGTGCCCATCTGGGTGTGCGACGCGAAAGTCGAGCAGGTGAACGAAGTCGTGCCGCTCCGCGACATCGAGGTGGCGCGCGTGCGCAGCGTCGAGGGCGTCGAGTGGGCCGTGCCGCTGTATTGGGGAATCATTCAGGCGCGTCTGCGCGACGGATCGTTTCAGCAGGTGCAGATCACGGGACTCGATGCGTCCACACTTGTCGGACGACCCGTGCGGATGACAGCGGGAAATGTGGAAGACCTGCGCCTGCCGAACGCGGTGATCGTGGATCAGGTCGCGGTGAAGAAATTCAAAAGCAAAGGCTACGATTTGAAAATCGGCGACACTTTCGAGATGAATGACAAGGAGGCGCGTGTGGTCGGGCTGTGCATTGCGGAGCCGAGTTTTATGGGGCAGCCCTACGTTTACACGACCTACGAACGCGCGCTTGAATACGCACCCCCGCAGCGCAAGCAGCTTTCCTTCGTGCTCGTGAAACCGAAGCCCGATGTATCTGCGGCGGAAGTCGTCTCGCGTATCCGCAAAATCCCCGGCGTTGCGGCATTCACTTCGGATGAATTCAGCGACCGCACGATGGCGTGGTATTTCAAATACACGGGCATCCCGACTTCATTCGGCTTTGTCGTGCTGCTCGGCGCAGTCGTTGGCATCGCGATTGCCGGGCAAACGTTCTATCTCTTCGTCCACGAAAACATCCGAAATCTGGCCGCACTCAAAGCGATGGGCGCAAGCAACACCCTCGTGGCCGAGATGGTTTTTTTGCAGGCGTTCACGGTCGGCATCACCGGATACGGCTTGGGCGTGGGTGTCGCATCCATGATGGGACGTGTGTTCATGAAATTCGGCGAGCCACCATTTTATCTCCCGTGGCAGGTGCTTGCCTTCGCGGGTTCGGTGATTGTTTTCATCTGCCTGCTCGCAGCGTGCATCGGGCTGCTCAAAGTTTTCCGCGCAGAACCAGCGGTCGTTTTCAGATGAACAACGAAGGAACAGCAGCCGTGCGCACGCGCGGTGTCATCAAGACTTTTGGCCGTGGCGACAATGCCGTGCAGGCGCTCAAGGGCGTGGATTTCGACGCGCATTGCGGCGAGATGATCATGATTGTCGGGCCGTCGGGCTGCGGGAAAACGACGTTCCTCAGCGTGGTCTGCGGCACCATGCGCGCGGACGCGGGGAACATCGCAGTATTCGACACCGACCTGCTTAAACTCAGCAGCGGAAAGCTCACCGCATTTCGCGGTGCGAACGTCGGATTCATCTTCCAGCAGTTCAATCTCATCCCAACGTGGAGCATCTTGGAAAACGCCAGCGTGCCGTTGCTCCTCAACGGCGCGAGTCGCCGCAAAGCCGAGGAAGAGGCGGCGCGGTTGCTCACGGAAGTCGGACTTGGCAAACGTCTCAACGCCTATCCCAGCCAGCTTTCAGGCGGACAGCAGCAGCGCGTCGCCATCGCACGCGCGCTCGTCCATCAACCGCGACTGCTCATTTGCGACGAACCCACCGCATCGCTCGACGCAGCGACCGGGCGCAAGGTCATGGAGCTTCTCAAAGCCAGCGCCTGCCGCGCCGACCGCTGCGTCATCGTCGTCACGCACGACAGCCGCATTTTTTCTTTCGCCGACCGCATCGCGGAAATGGAAGACGGTGTGGTAAAAGCCATCCACGCCGCTGGCGACTACAAAGCTCAATACGTCTAGCCTATGTTCAAACGTCTCTTCTTCTGGCTCCTGCTCATCACCGCTGTCGTCGGCGCAATCTCCGCCGTGCGCCTCGTCCTCGCACAGCGCAAATCATTGCCCGAGGCAAAACTGCTCGCCGAACCTCCGCGCGCACCTTTCGCATCGAGCATCGGCGCACGCGGCCTCGTCGAGAGCGTAGATGAAAACGTTCATATCTCCCCTGCCCTGCCTGCGCTCGTAGCAAAGGTGCCCGTGAAGGTTGGCGACGAGGTGAAAACGGGCGACGTTCTCGTGGAGCAAGACACCCGCGAGGCCAGCGCAATTATCGCAGCGCAGGAAGCGGAGATCGCAGCGCTCACCACACAGGTGAAGGAGGCCGAGGTCACGCTCGCCGAGAAACGCGATATTTGGACGCGCGTCGAAAAACTCATCGCCACCAAAGTCGCCAGCGATGAGGAAAAACAGAAAACACTCTTCGCCGCACAATCCGCTGAAGCACAACTCGCCAGCATGAAAGGACGCATCGCCAGCGCGGAAGCGATGCTTGGCCGGATGAAAGTCCAACTCGATCTCCTCACCATCCGCGCCCCGCGCGCAGGGCGCATCCTTCAAGTCAACACACGCGCCGGAGAGTATGCCGACAACAAATCCCGCGACCCGCTCATCCTTCTCGGACAGGTGGAAAAACTCCAGCTCCGCGCCGACGTGGACGAGGACAACGCCTCTCGCGTCGCTGCAAACATGACCGCCGTCGCCTACATCAAAGGACGTCGCGATATCAAAATCCCGCTCACCTTCGTCCGCATCGAGCCTTACATCCTGCCCAAGAGATCGCTGACCGGCGAAAGCAGCGAGCGCGTGGATACGCGAGTCCTGCAAATCATCTACCGCTTCGACCGGCCAGAAGGTGCGAGCGTCTATGTCGGCCAGCAGATGGATGTCTTCCTCGACGCTGGAAAGTAGCCGCTACCTCCGCAGCGCGCGGATGGCCGCAGCCATGTCCTTCGCACCGAAAACACTCGTTCCCGCGACGAGCGTATCTGCACCAGCTGCGATGCTCGTCGCACCGGTCGTTGCATTGATTCCACCATCCACCTCAATGCGATAGTCGAGGCCGCGAGCAGTGCGTGCGTCCCTCGCAGCACTCACTTTCGGCATCATATCGTGCATGAAAGATTGGCCCCCGAAGCCCGGCTCGACCGTCATCACCAAAACGAGATCCACATCGCCGAGATACGTCTCCAGCTTTGAAAAAGGCGTTCCCGGCTTCAGCGAAATCCCCGCAGTGCATCCGGCAGCGCGAATATCACGCAAGGTCGCTGCGACATCGCAATCCGCTTCGACATGGATGGTGATATTCGCGGCGAGCTTCGCGTAGCGCGCCCAGTATTTGTCGGGGCGCGTGATCATCAGATGCACATCAAGCGGCACCGTCGCGACCTTTGCCACACATTCGCAAAACGCGGGGCCAAACGAAATATTCTCCACGAGATGACCGTCCATCACATCGAGATGCAACCAGTCCGCGCCCGCAGCCTGCACGTCACGGATGCTCTCATGTAAACGCCCCCAATCGGCGGCGAGAACGGACGGCGCGATAATCATAGGATGCTGCATGGCGCAGAGAAAAGCGCGCCCGCCCACGAGTGGCAAGCCTACCAGCCGAGCCACATCTTCAGCGCCCCCAGAGAGCCGGATGCAAGCACGACGGGGATGACGCCCCATTTCCACCGCTGCATCCCGATGAACGCCACGATGGCGAGCGCGATGCCGAATCCATTCACCGGCCCGCCTTTCGGAAACAGCACCGCCACCCCGAACCACAGCGCGAGATTGAAAATCACACCGGCCACGGCAGCGGTGATTGCCGAGAGTGCGGCGGTGAGCGCGCGGTTTTCGCGCAGGCGCTCGATGTGCGGTGCGCCGAGGAAAATCCACAGGAAGCACGGCACGAACGTCGTCCACGTCGTGATGGCAGCGCCGAGCGTCGCGGCGAGCAGCGGCGGGAGCGGGCCGGGGAAATTCCACCCGCCGAGAAAGCCCACGAATTGCAACA
>JBEIQV010000213.1:0-5841 GCA_040376335.1 Verrucomicrobiia bacterium
AACATCAAGATGACCTACGTCGTCATGGACAACTTCGTCTATGGCCTCACGAAAAAGCAGACCTCGCCCACTTCGCCTATCGGCTTCAAATCGAAAACCGATGTCGGCGGCAGCACGGATCGCCCCGTGAATCCGATGAAGCAGGCCATCTGCGCAGGCGCGACTTTCGTAGGTCGCAGCACAGCGACAAATGTGAACCACCTGCTCGGCCTCATGGATGCCGCAATGAGTCACGACGGCTTCTCGTTCATCGAAGTGCTCAGCGAGTGCGTCGAGTTTTTCCCCGGCGCGTTCGATGCGGCGATTCCGCGCAAGGGCGGAACATTCCCGGAAATTCCCGCCGACCACGACGTGACGGACGAATACGCCGCCTACAAACTCTGCGACGAGCCTTGGCCCGGTATGTTCGGCACTTTCTACAAAGTGAACCGCCCGACAAAAAACGCGAACGAGGCCAAGCTCATCACCGATGCTCGCGCCAAGTTCGCCGAAGTTCCCGACTGGCAGATTTTGCAGAAAAACTTCGACCGGATGAAGTGACACAACCCGGCGGAGTCACCCCCACCCTGCTCCGCGTAGATTTTTCAAAATACGACTATGAGTAATCGGAACGGCATTCTCGCGGGCGGAAACTGGATTGTTGACGCAGTAAAAATGATCGATGTGTGGCCCCAGCAGGATGCTCTGGCCAACATCTCGGCGACTATCAAAGGCTCCGGCGGCTCGCCCTTCAACATCCTCGTGGACGTCGCGATCATGGGGGCGAATTTTCCGCTGCTCGCAGCTGGACTCGTCGGCGACGATGAAAATGGCCGCTGGATCGAAGGTGTCTGCCGCAAGCACGGCATTGAAACGACCGCGCTTCTGCGCTCGGAACATTCACCGACGAGTTTCACCGACGTGATGACAGTGAGCAGCACCGGACGGCGGACTTTTTTCCACGCACGCGGGGCAAATGCGGAGTTGGGTTCCGAGCATTTTGATTTCACCAATTCCACAGCGAAACATTTTCACCTCGGCTACCTGCTCCTGATGGACAGAATGGACGGCCCCAGTCCGACACACGGAACTGTTGCAGCGGAAGTGCTCGCCAGAGCTCAAGCTGCGGGGATGAAGACGAGCATTGATTGCGTGAGCGAAGACAGCGACCGCTTTCCAAAAATCGTCATGCCCGCGCTGAAGTATGTGGATGTGTGCATCATGAATGAATTCGAGGCGGGCCGCGTGACTGGCCGCAAGGTGCGCGATGGCGACAAACTTGTGCGCAGCGAACTTCGGGCAGCGATGCAGGCGCTCCTCGATGCTGGCGTTCGTGAGCGGGTCGTGGTGCATTTCCCCGAAGGCGGCGTCGCGCTCGGTCACGATGGGTGGGTGGAACATGGCTCCGTAAAACTGCCCGCAACCGGCTACATCAAAGGTGCGGCGGGGGCAGGCGATGCTTTTGCAGCCGGCGTCCTGCTTGGCTGGCACGATGGAAAATCTGTTTCCGAGCAGCTCCGCTATGGCGTGTGTGCTGCCGCAGCGAATTTGAGCGATGCCACCTGCACAGGCGGTCTGCGTCCGCTCGCTGAGTGCCTCGCACTCGGAACGCAGTTCGGCTTTCGCGAATAACTACACAATCGCGAGCGCCGAGCGGAGCGTGTCGAGGTTGAAAGGCTTTGAGACGATGATGTCCACGCCCGCTGGTCGCTCGCCTTCCGCATTCATCAGCTCACCAAAACCGGTGAGGAGGACAACCGGAATTCCGGGCTTGAGTTGCTTTACAGCAAGCGCGAGCTCATCACCATTGAGTTCCGGCATTGAACGGTCGGTGAGCACGATGTCGTAGTCAGCCGCTTTAAATTTCTCCAGCGCCTCCCGGCCATTCACTGCAACTTCTACGGTGTGATTATCCTCGGCGAGATACATCTGAATGACTTCACGGACCATCGGTTCATCGTCGGCGACAAGTATTCTTAACGATTTTGCAGATGCAGGCGCCTGTTTGGAAACAACGACTGGCGGCGCTTCTTTTACAACCGTCGGCAGAATAATCACGACGCGCGTTCCCCTACCCTCCTGAGTTTCAATTTCGATCCGCCCACTATGCTGTGCCAATATTCCATGCACGATGCCATACCCAGTCAGCCTGCCATTTTGCGGCGCAAGACATGACTTCGCATCAAGACAACGAAGACGCACACCCTCACTCATGCCGCAGCCATCGTCTTGAATTATTATTGCGATCTCGGAGCCACGATTTTCAGCGGCAATTGTGATCATGCCGCGACGGGAGACGGAGCGAATGGAATTAAAAATCAGTTGAGCCAGCAAATCCCCGAGCTGAGCCGCGTCTCCGTGAACTTCCGGGACTTCATCAATTTGTGTCGCAATGCCGATGCTCACACCGGCAGCAAGGGCCTCATCCTTCCACTTCGGCTCTGTAAAAGTCACCACCGACTCAATCACCTCCGCCATATTCATAGCGCCAAACACTCCCGCTTCCGCACGCACGAAGCCCCGCACTCTGGCAACTGCGCGTGCACCTGACTGCGCTGCGGTGTGAATTTTCTGGATGTATCCGCGCACAATTTCCGGGTTCGCGAGCATGTCGTCATGCTGCAGTAGCTGCCCGGCGAAACCGACTATGGGTGTAAGAACATTATTGAACTCATGGGCAATTCCACCCGCCATATGACCGAGCGCTTGAAATCTCTCCCGGCGAACGAGGTCTTGCTGCATGGCTCGCAATTCAGCGAGCGCATCCATCAACTGGCGGTTGCTCTCAAGCGACTGCTCCTCCGCGCGCTTTCGCTCGGCGATTTCGGCGTGAAGCCGACTGTTTGCTTCAAGAAGTTCGGCGGTGCGTTCCTGCACACGGGCATCGAGTTCGTCGCGCGCTTCCCTCAGCGCAATCTCCGCACGCTTGCGCTCGATTGAATACTGGATGGAGCGCAGCAGCAGATGATTATCCACGTGCCCTTTCACCAGGTAATCCTGTGCGCCGAGTTGAACGACTTCGATGGCGACGGTTACATCGCTGATCCCGCTGAGGATGACGATTGGCAATTTAGGAGCGACCTCGCTTACTGTGCAGAAAGTGGGAGTCCCCTGACTGTCGGGCAGCGTCAGATCCAGCAGCACCATCTCGACACTGCCCGACTGCAAACTTTCCAAGCCAGCGGCAAGTGTGTGCACGATGCTCACGCGAAATCGCGGATACTCGGAGGAAGCGAGCAGCTTTTCGAGCAACTCGGCATGCTCTTCATTGTCCTCGATGATTAGGACATGAACTTGTGCGTCTATAGCTGGTCTGGAACTCTCTGCCACAGCCAGATTGGAATCAGAATTCACGCCAACGGGAATAGAAATTATTGAGCGTCCGCTTATCCAGTGGGATCGCCACCCGGCCAACGAGCGTGAGCGTCCTCGGCTTGGTCTGCGATGCCCTGTTTGATTTCCGCCCTCGCTGCGCAAAAACACCCACCAAGAATGATCAGTGCCCCAGTAAAATAAATCCACATCAGCAGCGCCACCACACTGCCAAATGCGCCGTAAAGGTTGTTAAAATCGGCAACTTTGCCTGTGTAGAAGACGAAGAGCTTTTGGATGCCGCCGAGTGCGAGTGTGACAAGAACCGCCTCCAGCCACACTTCGCGGAATGTGGTCGTCCGCCGTGGCGCAAATTTATAAAACAACGTGAGGGCGTAAAAGAGCAGCAATGGAGGGAGCGACCAACGGGCAAAATGAAAAATCCGGCTACCCAAGCCGAAGTCGAAGCGAAACAAATCGGGATGTTCCCGATAGTAGTGTTCGATGCTGTTCAAAATTGCCGGAGCGACAATGCCGATCAGCAGGGCGCTCGTGAGAATCAACATCATCATCAGATTCTTCAGCGGGATGCGCCACCATGTGTATTCCTTGGTTCCCCATGCGCGATTCACGCCATGCACGAGCGATTGAAAGAATCGCATTGAGCACCACAGCACAATGGCCAGCGAGATTAGACCCGAGCCGAGTCGCGTGTTCATAAAGCTGTTCACAGTCACGCGCAGTTGCTCGGCGCTGCCGAGATCCACGACGAGGTAGTCGGCCATCAGATGAAACACCGCGTTCGTCGCCTGCTCCCGGCCTCCGAGAAAGCGCGTGCCAATGGAAATGAACAGCACCACCAGCGGCAGCATCGAAAACAAAGCGTAGTAAGCAAAAGAAGCCGCACGCTGCTCGCCATCTGTTTCGTTGTATTTCACCAAGGCCCGCCAAGTAGTCGCCCACACGCGTCCGAGTCGGAAGCGTCGAATCATTTTAGGGCATAGGGGTTCTGTCATCGCTTACTGGGTGCGGTGGTTTTCATTGGCAAAATACCGAAAGTAAATCGAAGCACCAAGTGGCATCCACTGAACAGCACTCAATTCAGAAAATTAAAAGGCCGCGCCTGTGAGCGCGGCCTTTTTTAAAAACACTATAACTCAAAGGGCCGCATTGCTGGGCATATAGCGATAAAAGACTTCCAGCATCAAAATGCAGAGCGTAGTGCGGTAGGTTTTCCCCGTCAGACCCTCTTCTTTTACAGGGCCATGCCCGCCGCCGGGTGCCGGCCAGCTTCCATCGGGATTTTGAGCAGCGACGATTTCGTCCTGAAACCATTTGTTCCAAACATCCCATGCTTCGCCGCCAAACATCAGCGCGGCCTGTGTGTGGTAATACCATGCATAGAGATCTGCTTCGGGACCTTTGTATTGCAGAGGTTTATTTTTGTCCTTAGCTGAAATCTGGTTCAATATCCACGCCATCCCTTGCTTGATGTCACCACCGCGATCGCCCTTCCAGAATAGACGGCAGAGAACGCCGACCCCAGAGAGACTCAAGCGATCTTCTGGGCCACGATAGCCGTAGCCGCCTTGAGGGCCTTTCACACTTACTAGATACGTCATTGCCTTATCGAGCGCTTCATCCACTCCCGGGATGTTCAATTGCGAAAGATGCGCAGCTTTCAGCGCCTGAATCTGCCAGCCACTCACGGAAAGATCATTATCCGCCTTGCTAAAGCTATACGTCCAACCACCGCCGGGGCCCTGTCCCGCAATAATGTGATTGATGGCCTGTTTGAGCAACTCTGTGCATCGCTCGTCCTTGCTCATGGTGAAATACTCGCCAAGTGCGTAGGTAAGAATTCCGTGTGCATAGGAACCATTCTGCGTCATCCCACCCTCAAAGTTCATGCGTCCCTGGCTTGCCGTTCCTTTGTCGAGAATCCACTGGACGGCCTTATTCACCGTGAGTCCGTATTGCTCAGACGTGTTTGTTTCGCCGTGCCCGAGGAAGCAAAGCAGTGCAAGCCCTGTCATCGCGCTATTCTGACTATCTCCTCCGGTATTATTCCCCCAGCTTCCGTCTGCGTTTTGATTCAAGCGTAGCCATTCCAGCCCGCGAAGAACGGCGAGTTCAGTTCCAGACTTCATCTTGTTTTTCGCCATCGCCTTCCCTCTGCCCGAACCAGTGCGTCCGCCCATCGTGCCAGGAAGACCAGCGCCGGAAACGCCAGTGTTCTTGCTCATCTGCCCTACGGCCTTGGTGAGGTCGGTAGCTGTGCTGATGTTCACCTTTACAGATGCAGTGGCTACTTTGAAGGAGTTGGTAGCTGCTGTCGTGCTGATCACATCAAGCGTGGGATTGGTTACGCTGGGCGCTTCGGTCTCAGTCGGCTCAGCGGGGGCCGACTCGGGAGCAGTTTCTGCAGCAGCTTCCTCGGTTTGAGATATGAGCCCGTCACCGCCCTCGGCTACGAAATCCGGCGGCTCCATCACTTTGGTGATAATGATGTAGGCCGCGCATATCACGAGGATGATGTGAATCGTCAGT
>JBEIQV010000132.1:0-9092 GCA_040376335.1 Verrucomicrobiia bacterium
AGCGGCCAAGTCTTGCCCACGATGCACACGGCGGGTGTCTTCGCATCGAGGAGCATCTGCACCTGCGCATCGTCCTCCACGCGAAGCTTGCCTCGGCGCGTCATGCCAAACGCCGTCAACTTCGCGTGATTCCATTTACGCTTCGCAGCCTCCTCAAAAAAAGCGGCGTCCTTCGGATTCGAACCCGGCCAGCCGCCCTCGATGTAATCCACACCGAAATCATCCAGCTTTTCCGCCACGCGAATTTTATCGAGAACCGAAAACGAAATGCCCGTCCCTTGCGTGCCGTCGCGCAGAGTGGTGTCGTAGATGGTAACTCGTTTGGTGCTCATGGAAAAGGCGCGGAACGTAGGCGCACCGCCGCATCTTGGCAAGGTGCCGCGACAGGAATATGCAAAGCAACCCCCGCTCTACTTCGCCGCCTTCGGCTTCGAGCGCCCCGGCAGCGGGCCCCAGATTTCCTCCATCAGTGCAAAAATCTCCGGCTCCGCCTGCTTCAGTTCGCCCGTCACGAACGGGTAAAAATCATTCGAGCCGAAATAGCTCTCCGTCATCTCCGCAAAGAACTCCTTCTCGTTTGTCACCCCGTAGTGCACGCGCTTCGGGCCGGGGCTGGTGAGCACCGATTCGTATTTCCCGCTGTCGCGAAATTTCTCCCACACCGCCTTCACCCGCGCGTCATTGAAACCGATCACCTGATCGTGAAAACCGTGCGCCAGCTCATGCAGCACCATCCACGGCATTCGGTGGTTTTCAAACGGCGACAAAAAATCCTCCGCCATAGGGATGTGGACGCACTTCACCAGCAACTCACTGTAGCCGTTGTTCTTTAGCCAGTCCGCACCCGGGTGATACTGCGCCGGACGCAAGTCGGCGTAGTTCAAATCCAACTCGATAGTAATCGCCCGCAACTTCTCCAGCGCCTTCTCCGGCACCACGAACGTGATCGCCACCAGCCGCGCATTCAGCAACTTCAGCGCACGCTCCCCCGTCGCCGCGCCCTCGCCTTTCAAAAGCCGATCATCCACCCGCACCGTCCATCCCTCGATATTGCGATTCGTGTGAGCCTTCGGGATGCCCGGCTTTTCCTCCGCAAATGCGGGAATGGAAAAAATGGCGAGAAGCGTGAAAAGGAAATGTTTCATAAATCCCGTCAACCCTGCCCCGCCCTCCATCCGCACACAAGCCGCACCTCGAAATCTTCGCTCTTAGTCCCGCAACTGACCGCGTCGCCGGAGCACACATTAGAGCGGAGCGAATCGGAGCGCCAACGGAGATAGTGCCGTGGGCGGAGGCGGGCGGCACTAATAGCCTGACACACATTCATCAAAAACATCAGGCAAAACCAAGCCTTCAACATCACCCCCGCCACCAACGCCCGCCGCCTCCAAAACCTCCAAAACAAACCTCAGCCCTCAATATGAAACTCTTTCCAGCCTAACACCTTCCTATTCCTGTTATTCAGGAGGCCGCGTTGTGTGTGCTCTCATGTCTGTGCTGTCGCCACGATACCAACCAAACCGGCAGTGTGGCGAGTGCCGTAATGGTGATAACGTTCGTGAACACTGCTGCCCACATCTGAAACTCGGGAACAGGAAAATCAACCCACTGACCGTCCTCCAGATGAAAGAAAACAATGGGTATCGGAAAACTGCCGATGCGGTAACGCGAGCCGACGTGATACTCGGCGTAGAATGCGCACCAAATGCCGACCGCAATGCCACACGCAACGAGAACACCGAAAGCAAGCCAGCGACCAGCCGTCACATGATGACGGCGCAACCGCTGAAACAACGCGACGAGCACCCAACTGCTCAGAGCGAGAAAGACGATGACGATGAAAATGCCCATGTGCGTGCAGCGGCCTAACTAGTGGTTCCCAAACAGAAGCGTTGTGTTTGTGAGGGCCTTTATGGGCGAGGGATTGGTTGCAATATCACGGGGTGGGAAGTGCATGGGCGTGGGTTTTTGCCGAAATCTCTGGAGCGGGCAACTAGATAGTCGGCTCCTACGCGCGGGGTGGACGTTTGTCCTCCAATCGGGGGAAGCGGTTGCAAAATCCGATTCCACGGTTGCCAGTTCTGATTCCACGGATGCCGATTCCGACTACACGGATTCCAATTCGGACTACATGGATTCCAATTTCGACTATTCGGATTTCAATTCCGACTATTCGGCTGCGGCATCGGCTCTACCGGCTGCGGCATCGGCTCTACCGGATGCGGGATCGGCTATGGCGGTTGCGACATCGGCTCGACCCGATGCGGGATCGGCTGTGGCGGTTGCGAGATCGGCTCGACCCGATTGGGAAAAAGGTCTGCCCGATTCCGAAAAAGGTCGCCCCGATTTAGGAAAAGGTCGGCCTTTTGAGCAAAAAACGACACCCGCCACGGTGCCGGGTGGCTGATTTTAGACGAAACTCCGCCCGGAGCGCAAAAAGCAACACTTCAAAACGCCCATACCAAACGGCCTCGCTGTGTGGCTTTGTGGGGTTCTCCCCCGCCCTGCTATATCTCGAATTCGGCGTCTACTTTGATGCGCTGCCGGAGGAAGACTAGAATCTGGGCGACGCTTTCCCGTTGCTGCATTCACGGGTCGCGTGTTTCCTCCCGCACGATGAAAGCTCTTTCGTTCCTCGCATTTTGCACCACTGCGCTCGCGCCGCTGTTTGCGGATGATTCACTCGATGCGGGGCTGATGCGGATGCCGGCGGTTTCCGGGAAGCACATCGCGTTTGCCTATGCGGGCGACATCTGGCTCGCGCCGAAGGACGGGGGCACGGCGTTGCGGCTGAGTTCGCCGCGCGGCGAGGAAAGCTGGCCGCGCTTTTCGCCGGATGGCCGCGAGATTGCGTTCACGGGAAACTACGAGGGCAACGAGGACATCTACGTGATGCCCGTCTCGGGCGGCGAGCCACGGCGCGTGACTTTTCACGGCGCGTCGGATCGCATGGTGGGCTGGTGGCCGGACGGTAAGAGCATCATCTTTGCATCGCGGCGGGAGAGTTTCACGGATCGGGTCGGGCAGTTTTTCAAAATCAACACGCAGGGCGGCGTGGCGGAGCGGCTGGCGATTCCCTACGGCGAGTTCGGTGCAATTTCGCCAGACGGCAGGACGTTTGCCTACGTGATGACGAACACCGACGGCGCATCGTGGAAACGCTATCGCGGCGGGCTCGCGCCGGATGTGTGGCTCTTTCACCTCGACACGGGCGCGGCGGAAAATGTGACGAACAACGACGCATGCGATTCGCAGCCGATGTGGGCGGGTGACACGAAGCTCTATTTCCTCAGCGACCGAGATGAGCGGAAGCGCGCGAACCTCTGGTGCTACGACACCGCCGCGAAGTCGCTGCGGCAGGTGACGCATTTCGCCGAATACGATGTGCGCAACCCGAGCATCGGGCCGAAGGAAATCGTGTTTGAAAACGGGGGCCGCCTCGTGCTGCTCGACCTCGCGACGGAGCAGACGCGCGAGGTGAAGGTGGATGTCATCACAGACAAGGCGACGCTGCGTCCGCGCGCGGAAAATGCGGGCGGCTTGATCAAGAACGGCGCGATTTCGCCGAGCGGGAAGCGGGTGCTCTTCGAGGCGCGCAGCGACATTTTTTCCGTGCCCGCCGAGAACGGCATCGTGCGTAATCTCACGGAAACACCCGGCATCGCCGAGCGCTATCCCGCATGGTCGCCGGATGGAAAATGGATCGCGTATTTTTCAGACCGCAGCGGCGAGTATGAGCTGACGCTCCGTCCCGCCGACGGCAAGGGCGAGGAGAAACAGGTCACGACGCTCGGCCCCGGCTGGCGCTATCAGCCGCATTGGTCGCCGGACAGCCGCAAGCTCGTGTTCATAGACAGCACGATGAAAATCTGGCTGCACGATCTCGACACGCAGCAGACGGAGCAAATTGACAGACAACTGTGGATGTATCACGGCCAGCTCGATGCTTTCAAAGTGAACTGGAGCAGCGACAGCCGCTGGCTCACCTACGCTGGCGACACGGACAGCCAGCTCAACGCCATCGTGATTTACGATGTGAAGGCGCGCAAAAGGCATCAGGTGACGAGCGCGTATTACGATGACGACGAGCCGGTGTTCGACCCGGCGGGGAATTATCTTTTTTACCGCAGCAAACGGAATTTCAACGCGCTCTACAGCGACTTCGACAACACGTGGGCCTACGTGAACAGCCACGCGCTCGTCTGCGTGCCGCTGCGCAAGGACATCGCCTCGCCGCTCGCGCCGAGGAATGACGAGGAGCCGTTCAAAAAGGACGAGCCGAAGAAGGAGGAAAAGAAGGACGACAAACCGAAGTCGAATGAGCCGGAGAAAAAACCTGAGGACTCGAAGAAGGGCGACAAGCCAGCCGAGGCGTCCATCAAACCCGCCGAGCCGAAGCCCGCCGACAAAAAGCCGGAGGACAAAAAAGGCGACGCCGATAAACCCGCCGACGTTCCGCATCCGAAAGAAGTGAAGATCGACCTCGACGGCTTCGAGGGGCGCGCTGTCGTCCTGCCCGTTGGCAGCGGGCGGCTGGATCAAATCAGCGCACTGCCCGGCAAGGTAGTCTTCCGCTGGCCGCCGCGCACCGGCGCATCCGGCGGCAACGCGCCGCTCAGCTACTACGACCTCGAAGCGCGCGCAGAGAAGGCGATGCTCGACAGCGCGGGCAGCTACGAGATTTCCGCCGATGGAAAAAAGATGCTCATCGCGCGCGGCGACCAGTGGTTCGTCGCCAACGCAGCCGAGGGCGCGAAGACGGACAAGGCGCTGAGCACTTCGCTCGAACTCACCGTGGACCCGGTTGTCGAGTGGCGGCAGATGTTCAACGACGCATGGCGCATCGAGCGCGACTTTTTCTACGACCCGCATCTCCACATCGTCGCATGGCAGCAGATGCGCGAGCGCTACGGTAAAATGCTCGCCGGTTGCGCCACGCGCCACGACGTGAACTACATTCTCGGCGAACTGCTCGGCGAATTGAACAGCTCGCACACCTACCGCAGCGGCGGCGAACTCGAACAGGGCGCGCACCGCAGCGTCGGCTACCTCGGCTGCGACTTCGTGCTGGAGCAGGGCGCATTTCGCATCAAGCACATCCTCGTTGTCGCGCCGTGGGATACGAACGTGCGCGCCCCGCTCCGCACGCCCGGTCTCGCCGTGAAGGAAGGCGAATGGCTGCTTGCCGTGAACGGACGCAAACTCGACCCCACGCAGGAACCCTACGCCGCATTCCAGGGTCTCGCGGACAAAGCGGTGATGCTCACAATTAACGACAAGGCCGCACTCGACGGCGCTCGCGAAATTCTCGTGCAGACCATCGGTAGTGAGAGCGCGCTCCGCCACAGTGCGTGGATCGAAAACAACCGCCGCATCGTGGACGAAGCCACGCAGGGCCGCGCGGGTTACATCTACGTCCGCAGCACGGCGATTGACGGACAGACCGAACTTTACCGCCAGTGGCGGGCACAGGCACACAAGGACGCACTCGTCATTGACGAACGTTGGAACAGCGGCGGCCAGATTCCCGACCGTTTCATCGAACTGCTCAACCGCCCCGTCACAAATCATTGGGGCGTGCGCGACGGCAGGGATTGGACGACGCCATTCGTCCCCACCACGCAGGCAAAAGTGATGCTCGCCAACCGCTGGAGCGGTTCCGGCGGCGATTGTTTCCCGTGGCTCTTCCAGCAGAAAAAACTCGGCCCAGTCATCGGCACGCGCACGTGGGGCGGCCTCATCGGCATGACCGGCTGCCCGAAGCTCGTGGACGGCGGCAGCGTCACCGTCCCCACATTCAGCATCTACGACAACTCCGGCAAATGGATCATCGAGGGGCACGGGGTAGAACCCGACATCACCGTCATGGACGACCCCGCCATCCTCGCCAAAGGAACCGATCCCCAACTCGCCCGCACCATCGCCGAAATCAAAAAGATGCTGGAGAAAAATCCGCCCGTCCGCCCGCCCAAACCCAACTACACCGACCGCACGCGCTGAAAATTATCTGAATGAAATCAGGACGAGCACCGTCAATCCTACCCAATCGCAATGAAAGTTTCGCTCCTCATCGCTGCAATCCTCGTCACGACCACCTTTGCCGATGACCGCCTCCGCGATGCACAGGCGGAATTGAAGAGTCAGGGATTTTTCTACGGAGAGGTGGACGGGAAGGATGGAGCCGAGAGTTCTGCCGCGATCCGCCGCTTCCAAATCCGCAATGGCCTGCAAGTCACAGGTAAACTCACTGACGAAACGCTCGCAGCGCTCGGTCTTGGCAAAAATACGGAGACGAAGCCTGAGCCCGCTCCGCAAAAGCCACAGCCTGCACAGGTGAACCCGCCACCGCCATCCGACACGCCACCAGCGAAAGCCCCGCGCGCAACACCGGCCTCCGACCCCGATGCACCGCGCACAAAACCCCATCTTCCACCCGAGGATCCAAGCATCGTCCCTCCACCGCGCCCTCTGCCTCCGGCGACGAACGACGACTACGGCGCGCTCTATCGCGGCACTCCCTACGCCACGGCACCACGCGAAGTGCAGCTCGATGTTTTACGCAATGCGCAAATCCAGCTCGGCAGACGCGGCTTTTACAAAGCAGCGCCCGATGGACACCCCGGCCCCGCCACCAGCGAGGCGATCTCGCTCTACCAAATCCAGCGCCGTCTCCCCCGCACCGGACTCCTCGATCTCCAGACACTCAGCACGCTCGGCCTACTCCCCGGTCGCAGCTCCGACGCACCGCCGCTCAAACCGTTTTACGATCCCGCCCGCCGCCACGACCGCAGCGTGGACTACGACTCGATGCGCCGGCTCTAGCTCGTTTGCTACTTCGCAAACTCCACGCTTTTCATCTCCGCCCAGACGTAGCCCAGGAAAATTTCGCCCTCGGCGCGCAGCAGCAGTCTGTCTTTGTCGTCGGAGACCCACACCGTCAGTTTCTTGAGCCGCTTGCTCGGCGTGAGTGTGTGATTCTTTTCCACGCTGCTCAGTTTCACGTCGCAGCGGATCGTATCCCACTCGTGCCCCGCCACACACAATTTCTCGCGTCCGGTCACTTTCACCGCGAGGTGGTTGCCCGAATTCCCCGCACACACGCAGAGCCGCGCGCTGTCGCCGTTGCGCAGCGGCAGGCTGTGGAAAAAGAGGAGCGCGCTTTGCGGGTCGTGCGCTCTCGGCAGAAGCAGCTTTTTCGGCTTCGGCGGCTTCGGGTCCGGCGGCGACACTCTTCTGAGGCACGTCGCGCCTTTGCGGGTGAAGTCGAGTTTCGTGGTGACGCACTTCTTTCCGTAGTCCTCCACCATCACGAGTTGGATCGGAGAAAGGGACGAAGTGCATGTGGAAACGAGCGTCCCGTCCATCCCGTAGAGCACGCGCGCCAGCCCGACGCTCCCGCCTTTCACCTCCAGTTTGGACACGCCGGATTTCGCGCTGGAAAACTTCACCTGCGCCTCCGCCGCCTTCACTCCGCTCCATCCGATTTCGTAGTTCGCAGTTTGCGCTCGGGGCTTCGGGAATTTTCCACGTCGCACGCTCAACTCATCGCGCCAGTCGGCTCTCAGCGGGCCGGTGAATACAAAAAGCACGAGCAGCGTAAACCATTTCATGGCCGGACAAACGGCGCGATGGTCTCAATGCTTTGCGACGGCAACCATCCGCGTGTGCCGCTCGGCAAATCGCAGTAGCTCCATTCGCCAAGCGAGGAAATCACGCGCACACGGCTTCCCGCCGGGAGCGCCTCCGCGAGCTTCGCGGAACTTGCCGGCTCCGAGTGCGACTCCACGCGCTCCGTGACGACAATCGCCAGCTTTGCCTGCTCGCGCTGCCACCACATCGCACCGGCTCCGCAGCCCGCGCCGAGCATCAACAGCAAAGCACCGCCGACCACACCGCCAGCACCGCTCCGACGCCACAGCGCGACTCCGCCCCAGAAAATCCCAATCCACGCCAGACCAATGGACAGCCACGGCGCGACCGATGTCGGAACAACGCTGAGCATCCGCGCAGCCAATGAAAGTTCCAGCACGCGCGAGCCAGCCTTTTGCCGGACGAATCGCAAATTCGACGACGCCTCTCCATGCCCCGGCGAAAGTGCGAGCGCCCGCTCATACGCCAGCACTGCGCGTCCGCTTTCCCCAAGGCGAAAACTGGCGTTGCCGAGATTGTAGAATTCAGTCGCCCGCGCGTCCTGTCGCAATGCGGCCTCGTAGCTTTTCTTAGCGCCCGCAAAATCGCCGGACGCGTAGGCTTTGTTCGCGCTCTCAAACACATCGTTCGCCCCCACATTGAGAGCGAACACGAGGAACAGCGCTGCGATACGGAGCAGGTTCATCGCTCAGCCCTCCCGCATTCCGCCAGCGTTTCCAGCACCTTGTCGCGCTCGATGCTCTTCAGCGCATCACCACCACGCCCACCGGCATAGACCAGTTCCGCGCGGGCGGCAAAAATCTCGCGCACTCCCGGCGTGTTGTACCTTGCGAGCACGGCAGCTTCATCCACGCACGCGAGCGGCTGGTTGCTCGCGAGCGCCACTTCGATTTGCAGAACGCGTGCAGCAGCATCGAAAAGCTCCGCGCGATCCTGCGTGGCACGCACCTTCGCAATCAGCGCCATCTTTTCGCGACGCAGAGCGGCAAGCTCCGCCAGACGCGGATCGGATTTTCTCGCACGCCATGCAAACAGCAGCGCGAACACCGGCAGCGGCGCAAACATCACGCCAAACCACACGAGCGCCGAAATCGCCACCGGCGCGCCCCACATACCGGGCGCGGGTAGATTTCCGATAATGTCCTCGGGCGCGGCGGGCTTCGGTGCTTCCGCGACCGCAGGCTGGCCGGGCGTTGCTGGCGCAGCGAAATTTCCCTCCACCACAAGCGGCGTCGCATCGCTCTTGAGCGTCACGTATTTCGCCTCATCGGGATCAAAAAAGACGAACGTGAAAACCGGTGTTTCACTTTTCTTTTCCTCCGGCACCACGGCGATTTCAAATGTCTTTGTGCCCGTGAGTCCGAGCGTGTCGTTCGGGGAAAACTTGTCCGTCGCCGGATAAGTGCGCCAGCCCTCCGGTTCCGCGAGCGCTGGTGTGGTGA
>JBEIQV010000142.1:0-8430 GCA_040376335.1 Verrucomicrobiia bacterium
GCCACGACGCAGGCAACGCCGTGCCAAAGGACGGGACCGGAATGCCTGAACTGCTTTCGACCGCGCCCGACCTCATGGATGCTGGTGCGCGCTTCCGCCCCGAATGGGTAGCCGCGTGGGTGGAAAATCCCCGTGCCTTCCGCCACGACGCCACGATGCCGACGCTCGGCGTGACGAAGGAGCAGGCTGCGGACATCGCCGCCTATCTCGCCACTTTAGGAACACCGACGAAGGAGCCTATTATCAAAGCTTCCGCTGAAACCGCACTCGCTGGCGGCGGGCTGTTTGCAAATCTCGGCTGCGTGGCCTGCCACACCACGCCGAATTTCGATGGGAAGGATGAACACTCACGCATCCCGCTCAAACACGTCGCGGCAAAGTTCAGCCGCACTCCGCTCAAAGAGTTTCTGAAAATGCCGGGGATGCACAATCCATGGACGAAGATGCCAAACTTCCGCCTCACTGACATCGAAGCTGACCAACTCACCGCGTTTCTCCTCAGCGATGCGAAGGCCGAGTGGCCCGCCGTGAAAGGCGACGCGGCTCGTGGAAAAATCGCCGCCGCATCCTGCGCCGCTTGCCACACGATTCCCGGCGTCGAGAAATCCATCGCAGCGCCGACGCTCGCCGCAGCCATCAAATCTCCCGTGAAAGGCTGCCTCTCCGCGCAGCCCGGCAAGGCTCCCGATTTTTCGTTCACGCCAGCACAGCGCGAGGCGCTCGCCGCTTTCCTCGCCACCGACCTCGTCTCGCTCAAGCAGGACACGTTCGCCGATTTCGCCGAGCGACAAATCCGCCACATGAACTGCACCGCGTGCCATCCGAGCGACGGACGCCAGAGCACCTTCCAGCACCTCGAAGAGGAAATCGCGAAACTCACCAGCGATGCGCCCAAGCCTCCCGATCAACCCGAAGGCGCGACTGTCCCCGCGACCGCAATCCCGCAGCTCACGTGGCTCGGTGAAAAATTGCAGCCCGGCTGGATGGGCAGCTTCATCGCCGGGGCCGCGCCTTATAAACCGCGCCCGTGGCTCGCTTCGCGGATGCCCGGTTTCGGCGCACCCGGCGTCGGCATCGCCAACGGCCTCGCGCATCAACACGGCCTCCCGCTCGCGGATGCGCCCGAGCCCGCCGCCGACAAAGCACGCGCCGAGATCGGCACGAAGCTCATCAATGCCGACGGCGGCTTTAACTGCGTGCAATGCCACGGCGTGAAAGATCAGGAACCCACCGCCGTCTTCGAGGCACCCGGCATCAATCTCGGCTACTCGACCGAGCGTCTTCGCAAAGGCTACTTCCATCGCTGGCTGCTCGCGCCGCTGCGCATTGATGCGGAAACGAAGATGCCGAAGTTTAGCGAAGACGGAATCACCACACAGCTCTCCGACATTCTCGGCGGCAAGGCGCCGGATCAGTTCGACGCCATGTGGCAATCCCTGCGCTCACTGAAATGAAGCAACTCCGCTGGTGGCCGCTCCCACTCATCCTCGCCATCGGCGGCGCAGGCATCGCGCTCACGCTCGCGAAGACCGAGTGGGTCTATGAGCAGCAGCGCAGCATGAGGCTGCTCGGATTTTCCGTCGGCACCTACCTCGCGCTGCTGATCTGGTGGCTCGCATTTTCCCGCGCCAGCAGACGCGCCAAGCTCATCGGCCTCGGCGTCGCGCTGCTGCCCGCCGCGCTATTTCGCCATCGCGGAATGAGTGGCGACTTCATCCCGATCTTTGAGTTTCGCTTTGCGAAAAGCGCCGCACCGCTCGCCGCTGGCGCATCGCTCGCAGGCGACACCGCGACACGCGCCGACTTCCCGCAGTTGCTCGGCCCGAACCGCGACGGACGCCTCGCCGGGCCCGCGCTCGACCCGGATTGGAGCGCGCTCCCGCCGCACCTCATCTGGAAGCGCACAGTCGGCGCAGCGTGGTGCGGCTTCGCCATCGCGGGCAATCGCGCCGTGACGATGGAGCAGGACGGCGAGAACGAGTGTGTCACCTGCTACGAACTCACCACCGGCAAACCGCTCTGGCGCAGCGCCAGCCCCGGCCACTACAGCAGCGGCATCGCCGGTGAAGGCCCGCGCGCCACGCCCACCATCACAGGCGAAAGCGTCTTCACACTCGGCGCAAACGGCACCTTTCGCTGCCTCGATCTCGCGACCGGAAATCAGCGCTGGCAGGCAGACATCATGGCCGAGAGCAGCGCTAAACTTCCCGACTGGGGCTTCTCGTCATCGCCACTCATCATCGGCGAAAATGTGATCGTCAGCGCCGGTGGTGCGAACGGCAAATCGCTGCTCGCTTACAACCAGAAGAGCGGAAAGCTCGCATGGAGCGCAGGCGATCGCCCTGCCAGCTACAGCTCTCCTTTTCTCCGCACCCTCGCAGGCCGCGAGCAACTGCTGATGTTTAACAGCGAGGCCATTACAGCGCATGATCCCGCGACTGGCGCGGTGCTCTGGGAGCACGCTTGGGGAAAAGGAATGCCGCACGTCGCCGCACCCATCGTCACCGGTGGCGACCGCGTATTGTTCTCCAGCGGCTACGGCGTCGGCAGTAAACTGCTCGCAATCACACCCGGCACCGATGGCAAATTCACCGCCAGCGAGCTTTGGAAAACGATCCGCTTTCAGGCGAAATTCTCCAACCCCGTCGAGCGCGACGGCTACGTGTATGGCATGAGCGACGGCTTCTTCGCCTGCCTCGACCTTCGCGACGGCACGGTGAAATGGAAATCCGGTCGCTACGGTCACGGTCAGTGCTTGCTCGTCGGCGAGCACCTCCTGCAAATCACCGAAGACCCCGGCGACCTCGTCCTCCTCCGCCCCACACCCGAAGCCGCCAACGAACTCGCACGCATCCACGTCTTCGACAGCAAAACATGGAATCCTCCCGCCCTCTCCGGTGACCTCCTCCTCCTGCGCAACGACACCGAAGCCGCCTGCCTCCGCCTCCCGCTACGCTGATCAAATTCAGTCTGCAAAATCACGCACAGAGAACTGCACGGTAACAATTCCATAACATGGGTAGTGTTCACTTTTTCCTAGACGGAGGCATCCCGCTTCCATCAACTGAACAATCAACCCACATCCCATCCATGAAAATAAAAACACCATCAAACAAACGAGGCTTCACTCTTATCGAGCTCCTCGTCGTCATCTCCATCATCGCAATCATCGCAGGTTTCGCGTTCCCGGCTTTCGCCGCCTTCCTTCAAAAGGCTCGTCAGACCGATCAAATGAATGCCGGTAAACAGATATTCAATGCCATGGCCAATTACGGCTCAGAGAGCAGCCACTACGGCCTCCTGCCCGCCTATACAGATGTGGATGATCCAACGAATACGAAAGTTACAAGTTCAAACGCAGCGTTCCAAATCCTGTTGGACGGCGGCTATATTGATACAAAGACTGCATTTATTAACCGAGCCTCTGAGTGGTGCAAACCTCCGCAAACAAACACCGATGCAACGGCGAAATTGGTGCGCGAGAAAGAGTCTGACTGGTGCTATGTCGTTGGAACCGGAGACACATCCAGTTCTACTTGGCCGGTATTGGCCAATGCGTTCGCACCAGGGACCACCAGCAATCCGACCTACGTAACGGATACTGGTAAAAAGGGCGGTGTTTGGAAGGGAACTAAGGCCGTCGTCATTTATCGTGGCGGCAACGGCGAAGTCACCGAAACCAAAACAATAGACAAAACGACATACTTTATTAAACGCTCTGATCAGCCGACTAAAAATGCCTTCGTCAAAGATGGCGACTGGCTTAGCGGCACTGAAATCGAGGTTCTCTATCCTATTGGTCAGTAATCTCTGTTTCGAATAACCTGATACGGCGGGCGCTCGCTTTCGTGAGCGCCCGCCGTTATGTTTAGCGACCATGAGCAGCAACGAAATCCGCCCAAAACAACTGCGAGCCCTGCTGCTCCTGCTTTTCATTGTTCCCCTCATTCCCACCGCACTGATGGCTCGGTTCATGTTCGACGCCCTGAATAACGAGAGACTTCAAGCGTTTGAGCGCATCCAGCTACTTTATACCGACTCGCTTCCACCGATGCTTCGTTACATCCCATCTAGCGAAGGAACGACCACCGAGAACGCGAGGGAGATTTTATCGAGAGTGGAGAAAACCTCCGAAAATATCGTCACTGCGCGTGTTGTAGATGCCGATGCTAAACTGATCGCTGGTGAAACGAATCCATGGGGACAGATCATCGCGCAAGCCGCCGCACCGGGCATTCGTGGTGCGACAGTTCAGCTTCACATCGCTGGTCCGCGGGTAATAGACGAAGCCATTGCCGGGCAGCGCCAAATCCTCATCTGGACAGGTTCGCTAACAGCATTGGCGGTGTTGCTCATCGCAGGACTGGCCACTCTCACAGTGAGTCGGCAGCTTGCACTACATGAATTAAAAAATACCTCAGTGGCCACAGTCGCCCATGAACTGCGCACTCCGCTCGCCTCCATGCGTCTCCTCATTGACACATTGCGTGCGGGACGTGTGCGAGATGAGAAACAGACACGAGAGTATCTCGATCTCATCGCTTCCGAGAATGAACGCCTCAGCAAGCTAGCCGAAAATTTCCTGACCTTCTCACGCTTTGATCGCGGCGAACTGTCGTTGAACCTCACCCAAATCGCGCCGCGGTCCATCGCGGAACAGGCCGTATCCACACTACGCCCGCGACTGGACGAAACGACGTTCACCGTTGAAGCACCGGAAAATCTCCCGCAAATCCATGCTGACCGAGACGCACTTGCACAGGTGCTCACCAACCTTCTGGACAACGCGCTCAAATACACGGGCGAAGAAAAACGTATCGCATTGCGCATCAGCGCAGTTGCCGATGGCGTCGTCTTTGCCGTGGAGGACAATGGTATCGGACTGACCCCTGACGAACGACAGGAGATATTCCGCCCATTTTACCAAGCCGACCAAAAACTCTCCCGAACACGAGAAGGCTGCGGTCTCGGTCTAGCTATCGTAAACAAAATTGTGAAAGCGCACGGCGGCGAAATCACAGTTGCGAGCGAGCCGGGAAAAGGCAGCGTGTTTCGTGTGAAAATACCGACCGTATGAAAACGAACGCAACAGTCCTCATCGTGGAAGACGACGCGACGATGATGCGCGGACTGAAGGATAATTTCGAATTTGAAGGCTACAAAGTCGTAACGGCCACTGACGGAGATGCTGGACTACAGACAGCGCTGCGCACTTTGCCCGATCTCATCATCCTCGATCTTATGCTGCCGAAGGTGAACGGCTATGAAGTGTGCCGCTTCCTCCGCGAGGAAAAACTGGAGATGCCTATCCTCATACTGACCGCAAAAGGACAGGAGAGTGACATCGTGCTTGGTCTCAAGCTTGGAGCGGACGACTTTTTGAAGAAGCCGTTTTCCATCAAGGAACTGCTCGCCCGCGCAGAGGCACTGCTCCGGCGTCGCAAGCGGACACAAACGGAGGTTTACGAGTTTGGAGACTGCCACCTTGATTGCGACGCACGCACTTTTACTCGTGCCGGTAAGGAAGTGGCACTTTCGCCAAAGGAATTTGAGCTGCTGCGTTTCTTCACCAGCCGGCCAGGCCAGGCGCTCAGTCGCGACCTCATCATGACGAGTGTCTGGGGCTATGATGCGATGGTGACACCTCGCTCGATTGATCGCTTCGTGAACGCACTACGGAACAAAATCGAACCTGATCCCACGGAGCCTAAACACATTCGCACCGTCCGCGAATTCGGCTACAAATTCGAGCCTTAGCTACGCCTTTTCCACATCCACCACGGCGATGGTAATGTTATCCCGTCCTCCCGCCTCCATCGCAGCGCTGAATAGTGCCTGCACTACGGCGACTGGATTCAGCATTGGCACCGCGATGCGTTCGATGTCCTTAGCGGAGACCATGTCCGTCAGCCCGTCCGTGCAAATGATGAAGCGCGCCTCTCTCGTCACCGAGAGCAGATAAAAGTGCGGCTCAATGTGAATCAATTCGCTGGAACCGCCGATGCTCTGCGTCAACGCATGCATATTTGCGGGCCGGATTTCCGGATTCGCCTTCATCATCCCCTCGTTCACGAGCATCTGCTCAACAGAGTCATCCTCCGTAATTTGCCGAACCTTTCCTCCTTCCTGCCGGTAAAGACGGGCATCACCAACATTGAAGCCATATAGCACACCGTAGTTCGCAAACATCCCCACTACCGCCGCACCAGAACCGGTCAGATCAGGATTTTCTGTTCCTGACTTGTGCAGGCCGCGATGAATTTCCAGCAGCCTCCTGTTCATCCCTTTTGGAGAAATATCCGTGCACAGTGAAAGACCTGTCACCACTTCCCGGCTTGCGTAAGCACCGGCCTTGTGACCGCCAATTCCGTCAGCGGCTGCGATCACCCACTGCGGCACATCGAGCATCGCGCTCATAGGTGCAGAAGTGCTGGCTCCGCTGAAAGTAGAGCCAAAGAGGCAGGCATCCTCGTTCACCTTCCTCACCCGCCCCATGTGAGAAATCCACGCTCCTCGCGCGGTGTAGATCATTTTTTATCAGGAATTGTTCCTGCGGATTGCTCGTGAGGCATCGGGTTGATTTTGAAGTAGTGTAAGGCTGGGCGGTAGTTTCCGAAAATGCAGCCTGCATACCAGCGAGGCAGCAAATTCCGACAAATTGCACCCGGTTTTCATCGCCGTGATAGCTTGGCAAAACGAATTGCCCCGATGGAAAAGAAAACGATGTTTGGCACCCACACCAACAGCTCCGGATGGAGATGTGGGCGGTTCCGAGCCATGTCGGTGAGAAAGAAAAACAAATAGTAAACCAGACCAATCGCGAGCGAGATGGCGAAGCCGACTGAGGTTTCCTTTCGCTGCGCCGTGATCGCAAGCGGCACTGCGAGCAATGCGAACGCGAGCGTAGCCAGCGCATTGGAGAGGCGCTTGTTGATTTCAATGGTCTTCTCGGACTTCTCTGTGGCTAGCAATTCACCAAGAGCCATGCTGCTTACACCTCCCGCCTTCTGCTTTTTTTCGTAAAGCGCCTTGAGCGAAATCGAGACACTCCCCTCAGCGACGACAATGCCATTGCGTAGTCGCGAAAGTTCATCCGGATGATTGTCGTCCCGCTGTTCATAGCGACCGTCGCGTAACTTGAGAATCAGTTGTTTCTCATGCTCGATTTCCCCCTTGGAGTTTTTGACCATCCCCGTGCCAAGTTCGAGCTGCCCCTCGCGAGCAAACATCACACTTGTGAGCTCCTTCGTATCTTCATCAATTTTATAGACGAGAAGATTGGTCAGCACATCACCCGAACTTTTCTCCACATAAATAACGTGACCCGGGAAATCCTCGATCACTTTGTCCGTGCCGAACATCGCCAAAGGATTACTCGTTGCGATGTTGAAGAGTGCGTTCTTCATCTGCTGCTGTGCTCGGGGAGCCACGTCCATGTTGATCCAAAGACAGATCGCCGTGAACACCGCCGCCAGCCCCCACACTGGCACACACGCCCGTGAAATGCTCACGCCATTGGCTCGTAATGCCGTCAGCTCGTTCTCCGCCGACATACGGCCAAAAACCAGCAGCACCGACGTCAGAAATCCCCACGGGATCGTGAACGTGAGCGAAAACGGGAGCACATACGCAATGAAACTCAGGATGAGGCTCGCGGGTGCGTTTTGGTTCACTAGCAAATCGAGCAGCTTTTTGAAAATATTGCCCAGCACCAGCACAACGCTGAGCACAACGATTGCAAATAGCGCAGTGACCAGCAGTTGTCGGCCTATGTATCGATCCAGAAGACGCACAGCGCCTACGTTGCCGTTTCGCGCGCCGTCAATGCAAGCGCGGTGTGCAAATCACTCCAAAAGCGTATCGTCGGGGATCACGAATCTGTATCCCTCATTGCTGAGGGCATCCACCACAGCCAGCACGGCCTCGACACTGTATTTACGTGATTCGTGCAGCATGACAATCGAGCCGGGCTTCACCTTTGCCAGCACGCGGCGAACGATTGCGCTGGAATCCTTACTCCATCCGTCGCGTCCTCCAACAGTCCATGAGATGAATCGCCAGCCCCGCTTGCCGAGTGCCGGATGCAGCGCTGGCGGCTTGTGCCCGACCGGGGCGCGAAACCAGCGCCATTCTACACCCGCTTCACTGAGCGCTTGCGCGCCTCCATCGAGTTCCGCCGCGATGCGTGCTGGGCCGAGTCGCCAGAAAGACATCTGCGGATGCGTCGCCGTGTGATTTGCGAGCGTGTGCCCGGCAGCTATTAAAGCGCCGAGCACCTTCCCCTGCGTGCGCACCTTTTTACCGATTACAAAAAAAGTTGCGCAAACGTCGCGCAAACGGAGCTGCTCGGAAAGCTGGAGTGTGCGCTCACCGTCAGGGCCATCGTCGAGCGTCAGCCATACCTCCTTCTTTGTAGTGCGAAAGCGCGAC
>JBEIQV010000319.1:0-3607 GCA_040376335.1 Verrucomicrobiia bacterium
CTCAGCCAGCTTGCGGACCTTTTCCATTCGCCGATGCTCATCGGTCTGCCGCTGCTACTCGCTGCGTTTCTCGCGCTGTATCCGGCGACATGGGCCTGGTTCGCAGGGTGGATTGTCGGCGAGCACTTCAAGCCGATTCCCCAGCCCGATCCCACAGAGCCATTCGCCCGCCCTCCCCTCCTCCTCTCCACGCGCAACCTCTTCTTTTCACTGCTCATCGCAGCATTGTGGACAACACTCGAATGGGTGCGCGGCTGGCTGCTGACCGGCTTCGGCTGGAATGCACTCGGCGTCTCTCTGCACAGCGAACTCGCACTCATTCAGATTGTGGAGTTCACCGGCGTCGGCGGACTCAGCTTCCTGCTCGTGCTCTGCAACGCCATCGGCGTGATCACCCTCCTGCGCCTGCGCGCGGAAATCGGACGCGTCCGGCTGCGTCCCCACTTCGATTTCAGCCTCACCGTCGCACTGGTCGTCGTCGTCTTCAGCTACGGCGCGCGTGTGCTACTTCGGGATAATAACAGACAGAAAACTGAGCCCAACAAAGATGTGACTGTGCTTCGCGTCGCCACGCTCCAGCCAAACATCCCGCAGAAGTGGAAACTCGAAAGCGGCCATACGGAGGAAATCATCGAGCGCCTCCGCGAGCTGCACTCGATAGCCGCGCTCACCGATCCACATCTCGTCTTGTGGCCCGAGGCCGTGGTGCCCGGCGGCATGTTTAGCGATGAAGATACGAACAAATTTGTGCTCGAACAAGCCGCCCACGTTCCTGCGCTTTTGCTCGGCACGGACGATATTGACCGAGGCGCACCGGGCGAAGACCACAACAGCGCGGCACTCCTGCTTTCCGGCGAAAAAAGCGTGCAGCTCTATGATAAACAACACCTCGTCCCCTTCGGTGAATACCTCCCGCTGCGTTGGGCGCTCGGCTGGATTGCAGGCGGCCTCGTCCCCGGCGACTTCAAACACGGACGCGAAGTCGGTTTGTTCAAACTCAAAGAACCCGCGCTCACACTCGCCCCACTCGTCTGCTTTGAAGACACACTCGGCGAACTCACCCGCGAGCCCGTGCAGCACGGCGCACAGCTCCTTGTCAACGTGACCAACGACGGGTGGTTCGGCCACTCGTGCGAACCCGAGCAGCACTTCGCAAATTCAATCTTCCGCGCCATAGAAAACCGTCGCCCCCTCATCCGCTGCACCAACACCGGCGTGACCGCATCCGTGGATGCAGTCGGCCACGTCGAAAAATGGCTCGCACCCTTCCAAAAAGGATTCGCCTCAAAGCAGATCAAAATAGCCACTCACGGCGAAATCACATTCTACACACGCCACGGCGAAATCTTCTCCATCGGCTGCGCCATCATCTCCGCCGCCGCCATCTTCCTGCGCACACTCCTTGTGCGACGAAGGAGCAAGGCCAGCTAGAGCTTCTCGTCGGCGGCCTTGGGCCCTGATTCGGTCGGCGGGGTTGTTTCTTCGGGTAGATCGGCGCGCTTCCAGCCTTCTTGTTCTGCCAGTTGTTCGGCGAGGACGAGCGGCCATTTGGGATCTTTAAAGAAAATTTCCTTCATGGAGGGTTCCTGCTCCAACTCCTTTTTGCGCGAGACGAGCAGGGCGTTTTCCTTGGAGTCTTTGTTGCCGAGTGCCGGGTAGCGGCGTGCGGCCTCCGCAGCGGCCATCTGTGTGATTTTCTCGGGTGTCTCCTTCGATTGCCCGGTGAAGGTGACGTAGTCCGCTTCGATGCTCACCTCTTGATCGCCCGCGCGGAAAGTCACGATTCCGTCTTCGAGTCCTTTGAACTGATAAACCTGCCCGGCTTTGAGGCGCCACTTGCGGCCATCAATGGTGACGATGCAGTCCTGTTTGATGCGGATGATTTTTCCGGCCTTGGGATCAGGCGGCGGCGCCATGAATTCGCGCACGATACCGTCGTCTGCTGGCAACGCTGGTTTTTCATTCGCCAATTTCTCTGGCGCTGGTTTTTCCTTTGGTAAATCGGGAGTCGGTGGCGCGGGCGGCGCGGTCTTTTCCGTAGGGATTGTCAGCGTCGGCGCTGGCATGTCGGGAGCACCCGCTTCCTTCGCAGCGAGGCGCTCATCGGCGAGATGATCGAGTTTGCTCAAGCCCGCCACGACGAAAGGAATCGCAGTTCCCAGCAGCACGACGAGTGCGACGGCGAGGAGGATGCCATTGCGCTGGCGCAGCAGTCGGAAATTATAAAGCAGCCACAACACGCCAAACGCACCGAGGCTCGCGAAGAGCGATTGCGCCACGGCAGCGCGATTGATCTTCATGCCCAACCACAGCGCGATGGCTGCGACCAGGAAACTGATCACTGCCCATGCGAGGTTGCGCGTGCCGCTTAAAGCGTCGGCGCTGGACGATGGCTCGGTCGCAGGCGGCTTCGTCTCGCCGGTGCGCAGTTGAATTTGTGCCGATGCTAGTGGCTCGGCGCGGGAATCGTCTTCGGGATACTCAGTCTTTTTCACAGGACTGGCAAGAATGCCACAGTGCGGCGTCTTGTCGCGGGTAAAATAGATGAATGAACTGTTGATTTTTCCCCACCCCAGAAGGCACTGCTTTGTGGACACGGCGAAAACGACCGTTCACAAATCGGCGTCCGCGCCTTATCAGCACATCCATTTACCAGACCATGCCTCGCTACATTCCGACCATCGGCCTCGAAGTTCACGTCCAGCTCAAAACCCGCAGCAAGATGTTCTGCGGCTGCGCGACCAGCTTCGGCGATGCACCAAACTCGAACACCTGTCCGGTGTGCCTCGGCTATCCCGGCGCGCTGCCCGTGATGAATGAGGAGGCTCTGAAAATGACTGCGCTCGCGGGGCTGATGCTCGGATGCACGGTGCCGGAAGTCTGCAAGTTCGACCGGAAAAATTATTTCTACCCGGACATGCCGAAGAATTATCAGATCACACAGTTCGACCTGCCAATCTGTCTCGGTGGTGGGTTGCCGCTGCACGAGTTCGCATATCCAAAGGACGTGCAGAAGAGCATCGCGACGCCGGACAAAGTGGTGAAGCTCACGCGCATTCACCTCGAAGAAGATGTGGCAAAGTCGCAGCACTTCGACTCGAACAGCGGCATTGATTTCAACCGCGCAGGCACGCCGCTGATGGAAATCGTGAGCGAGCCCGACCTTGCCACGCCGGAGGAAGCGTTCGCGTATCTCACCTCGCTCCAGCAAATCCTCATCTATGGCGGAGTGAGCGATGCCGATATGGAAAAAGGCCAACTCCGCTGCGACTGCAACGTCTCCGTGCGCCCCGAGGGGCAGAGCGAACTGGGCGTGAAAATCGAAATCAAAAATATGAACTCCATCTCCGCCGTGCGCCGCGCGCTCGCGTATGAGATCGAGCGCCAGACCGCCGCATGCGAGCGTGGGGAAACACTCATTCAGAGCACGCGCGGCTGGGATGACGCGACAGGCCAGACCCGTCACCAGCGCACGAAGGAAAGCTCGCACGACTATCGCTATTTTCCCGACCCCGATTTGCTGCCGGTGAAAACGTCCGCTTTTATGGACGAAGTGCGCACACGTCGTCCCGAGTTGCCGGGTGAAAAGCGCGACCGCTTTGTGCGC
>JBEIQV010000083.1:0-11764 GCA_040376335.1 Verrucomicrobiia bacterium
AGCTCGGTCTTATTTGGGATCTGAAACCCGTCCCCGCGAGCATTTACGCGGAAGCACAGGATGCGGCGAAAAAAAGCCCCGGCGCGTGAAAACCCTCGCCATCATCGGCACAGGAATCAGCGGCCTCGGTTGCGCGCATTTTCTCCACGAGCACTACGACATCACGCTCTTCGAGCAAAACGATTACGTTGGCGGACATACGAACACGATCACTGTGGACGAAGCGGGCCGCGCCGTGCCTATTGATACCGGCTTCATGGTGTTCAACCATGTGACCTACCCGAATCTCACGCGGCTCTTTCGCGAACTCGATGTAGCGACAAAACCTACCGAGATGTCCTTCAGCGTGCAGCACATGCCGAGTGGACTCGAATACAACGGCGGCAGCCTCAATTTGCTTTTTGGTCAGCGGCGCAACCTCTTGAACCTGCGTCACTGGCGGATGCTGATGCAAATTAACCGTTTCAACAGCGAAGCCATCGCCGCACTCGACGATCCAAAATTCGCAGAAATGAACCTGCGCGATTACGTCGCCACGCGAGACTACGGTGGTGATTTCCTCGAACGCTACCTTGTCCCCATGAGCAGCGCCGTGTGGAGCACGCCGCCGGAGACGATGCTTGAGTTTCCCGCCGTGACGCTACTGCGCTTCTGGCACAACCACGGCTTTCTAGGACTTCACACACAGCACCAGTGGTTCACCGTGACGGGCGGCGCAAAATCCTATGTGGAAAAAATCACCGCGCCGTTTCGTGACCGGGTGCTGCTAAAACAAAAAGCCGTCCGGGTAGAGCGGGCGTCGGGGAAGGCGAAAGTTTTCGCGACAGATGGAGCCGCGAGGGAGTTCGATAAAATCATCCTCGCCTGCCACGCCGATCAAGCCCTCGCGCTGCTCACAGATTCCACTGATGAGGAGAAGAGACTGCTCAGCAATTTTAAATACCAGCCGAACACCGCAACGCTGCACACCGATACTTCATTCATGCCGCGCACCCGCCGCTGCTGGGCATCGTGGAACTACCGCATCGCCGACGACGGCGCGCCGAGCACGCATTATTGGATGAATCGCCTGCAGGGTGTTTCCAACCGTGCAGACTACTTCGTCTCACTAAACTGCCACGATAGCATCGCGCCCGAACGTGTGCTGCGCCGCATCGAATATGAGCATCCGCTTTTCAATCTCCCCGCCATCGCCGCCCAGCACGAACTGCCGAAGCTTAATCGCATCGCGCCCGACCAGACCACCTACTACGCTGGGGCGTGGTTCAAATACGGCTTCCACGAAGACGGCTTCACCAGCGCGCTGGAATGTGCCCGCGCAGTCACCGGCGAGCCGATATGGTCATGAATTCCTGCCTCTACGAGTGCTCCGTCATGCACCATCGGCTGGAGCCGAAGGAACACCATTTCAGCTACCGCATCTTCATGTTCGCGCTCGATCTCGATGAAGTGCCAACGCTCGCGAAGCGGCTCCCATTTTTCAGCCTCAACCGCTGGAACCTCTACACATTCCGCGACCGCGATCATCTCACGCTTGCAGGCGGTGAAAAAAAATCCGCGAAGGAAAACCTCGTCGCCTATCTTGCGGAGAACGGCATCCAGTTCCCCGCAGACGGGCGTATTCTGCTTGTGACTTTACCTCGCGTGCTCGGCTACATTTTCAATCCCGTGTCGTTCTACTTTTGCTCGGATGCAGTTGGAACTCCGCTCTGCGCCGTCGTGGAAGTCGGCAATACCTTCCGCGAGATGAAGCCCTACCTCCTCCGTGAGCGAGGCAGCGAGGGAAACTTTAGGCTCATCACACCGAAACACTTTTACGTCTCGCCGTTCTCCGCACTCGATCTCGCTTTCGATTTCAAACTTCGCATCCCCGGCGAGACGCTCGACATCCACATTGACGACCGCGCGGGCGAGCGCCGCGTGCTGCTGAGCGCGCTTACCGGAAAGCGCGCACCATTCACCACTGCGCGCCTGCTGTGGTTCACGCTGAAATATCCGCTCATCACGCTGAAGGTCATCTTTTTCATCCACTGGCACGCTTTCCGGCTGTGGCTGAAAAAAATACCCTTCCATCGCAAGTCCGCAAATCCTGAACTCCAGCGCGATGTGCTTCGTCCGCACGTTTCCATCGCAGCTAAGAAACCATGAACGAAAGCCTCACATCTTCGGCTGAATTTTCCAGCAGCGCACGCCCGCCTCTCTACCAGCGCATCGTTCTCGACGCGCTCCGCAAGATGACTGCGGGCTGTCTAAGCATCGAACTGCCCGGCGGCGGAGCGCATACCATCGGCACCCCCGGCGCGGAAATTAGTGCCGTCATCAAGGTTCGCGACGCGGCCTTTTTCAAACGCTGCGTGCTCTATGGCGATGTTGGATTTGGCGAAAGCTATGTGGATGGAGAATGGGACACGAATTCGATTGAGCGCGTCATCGCATGGGCGATTCTGAATATCGAAAACTCCCCGGCGATGTCCGGCTCCAAGTCCCGCGCATTCGCGCTGAACGTGCTCAAATTTTACAACCGCGCGCTGCATCTTCTCCGCCCGAACAGCCTTCGCACCGCACGGCAAAACATCTCGGAGCACTACGACCTCGGAAACGAATTTTACCGCCTGTGGCTCGACCCAACGATGACCTACTCCAGCGCGTTTTTCACCTCGCCGGAGCAATCGCTCGAATCCGCGCAGACTGCAAAATACGACGCGCTCTGTTGTAAGCTTCGCCTACTGCCAACGGATCACGTTCTGGAAATCGGAAGCGGCTGGGGCGGCTTTGCCTGCCACGCGGTGCGCAACTACGGCTGCCGCGTGACCACTGTCACAATTTCCGCCGAGCAGTTCAAATACGCGCAGGAACGTTTTCAGCGCGAGGGGGTGGCCGACCGCGTGGACATCCGGCTCGAAGACTATCGCAATATCACCGGCAAGTTCGATAAAGTCGCCTCCATAGAAATGATGGAGGCACTCGGCGACCGCTATCTCGAAATCTATTTCGCAAAAATCCACGAACTGCTGAAGCCCGATGGCCTTGTCGGGTTGCAATACATCACAGTGCCAGACACGCGTCATGCCGAGCTGAAACGGGGTGTGGACTGGATTCAAAAACACATTTTTCCCGGCTCGCTGCTGCTCAGCATTGGCCGCGTGAATCAGGCGCTCAACCGCACCGGTGAACTCTTTTTACACCACCTTGAAGATATCGGCCTCAGCTACGCGCGCACGCTTCGTTTGTGGTTCGAAACATTCAACGCCCGCGCTGCCGAAGTCCGCGCGCTCGGATTCGATGACCGCTTCATCCGCAAATGGAACTACTACCTCCAATACTGCGAGGCCGCCTTTTCGATGCGCAACATCAGCGTCGTGCAGGCCATTTACACGCGCCCTAATAACCCACGCCTTCGCACCTTCGTATGATCTGGTTTCTCCGCATCGCTTTCATTCTTGTCCTGATCTCCATGCTCGCCGTCACGTCGTGGGCAAGCAACATCGTCGCGCTGTGGAATACCCCGCGTGCTGTCGCCACGCACCCCTGGTTCATCGCCACACTGTTCGATACCTACTTTGCCTTCCTGACTTTCTACGCATGGGTCGCATACAAGCAGACCAGCAAAGCGTCACGTGTCCTGTGGCTCATCGCGATCCTGCTGCTAGGAAATATCGCCATGGCGATCTACATGCTGAATCAGCTCTTCCGCCTGCCGGCAAACGCCAGCATGGAACAATTGATCTTGCGGAAAAAATGAGCGCCCAAATCACAGAGCAAATTGTCCCCGCAGTTCGCGAGTCCTTTTGGAAAAAGCGCGTCGTTGCGCCAATTCTTTCGCAACTCAAGCAGGGCGTAACGCCCGAAAAACTCGCGCTCACCGTGGCGCTAGGTTTTGCACTGGGGATATTTCCGCTTCTCGGATCCTGCACGCTGCTTTGCGGGATTGCAGCCATCGTGCTCCGGCTCAATCAGCCCGTGATTCAACTAGTGAACTACCTCGCCTACCCCGTGCAACTCGCACTCATCATCCCCATCTACCGTGCGGGCGGGATGCTCTTTGGAGATGCGCCGGTTCCGCTTTCAATCCCGCTGATTTTTGAGCGTTTTCGCGCGGACTTCTGGCAGTTTCTTCGCGATTTCGGGATGATTGCCGTGCAAGGAATCGCAGTCTGGTGCATCCTGGCACCGGTCATCATCGCCGCACTTTACTTCGCCACGCGCCCACTCCTCCGCCGAATCGCCCGGCGCACTTTTTAGAACATGATCCCACTTCTCGGTATCGGACTTCTCATTGCAGTCGCATATTTCAGCCTCACATGGGCGATCAGTGTGCGTGTGAAAAATTACGGCATGCTCGACGTGGCGTGGTCTTACGGGGTCGCGATTCTCGCACCGCTTTACGCACTCAACTCACCGGGAGCCGCTTGGCACAAATGGCCCATCGTCATCGTAGGTATGATGTGGAGCCTTCGGCTGGGCACTTACATTTTCATCCGCGTCGTGCGGCATCATCCAGTCGAGGACGTGCGTTACGAGACGCTCCGAAAACGCTGGCCTGGCACCGGAATGTTTTATCTCTTTTTTCAAATGCAGGCGGTGCTCGTCGTGATTTTTTCCCTGCCCTTCCTGATTGTGAGCTTCAATACAGCGGCCCAACTCAGCGCGTTGGAGATTACCGGGCTAGCCCTCGCCATTCTTTCGCTCGGCGGCGAGGCGCTCGCAGATTGGCAGCTCAAGCAATTCAAAGCCGACCCGGCCAATCGCGGCAAAGTCTGTCAGGCCGGCCTCTGGCGCTACTCGCGGCATCCGAATTACTTTTTTGAATCGCTCATTTGGTGGGCGTTTTTTCTCGTCGCGCTTGGCTCGCTCCACGGCTGGGTCACCATCCTCTGTCCCCTGCTCATGCTCTACTTTCTATGGAAAGTGACCGGCATCCCGCTCACCGAGGAACACGCGGTGCGCAGCAAGGGCGACGCATACCGCGAATATCAGCGCACCACGAGCGCGTTTGTCCCCTGGTTCCGCAAATCTTCCAAACCATGATCTCACTCGACAGCCTGCTCGAATCCAACCTCATCCCCGACCCGCTCATCCGCGTTGGCATCCGCCGCCTGCTTGCCGGGACAATCCGTGAGCACCTGCGGGAAAATATCGAAGACCAGCGCGCCGCGCTTCTCGCCCATATCGCAGGGCTGAAGCAAAGCCCCATCGCCATCCAAACGCGCGACGCCAACACCCAGCACTACGAAGTGCCCACGCGCTTCTACCAGCTCTGCCTCGGCAAACGGCTGAAATACAGCTCCGGCCTTTGGACCGACGACGTCACTACGCTCGACGCCGCTGAGGAAAAAATGCTCACCCTCACCTGCGAGCGCGCCGAACTCGCCGACGGTCTGCGCATCCTAGAACTCGGCTGCGGCTGGGGCTCGCTCTCGCTTTGGATGGCGGAAAAATACCCCAACGCACAAATCACCGTCGTCTCCAATTCCCGGACGCAAAAGGAGCATATTGATGCCGCTGCCACCCAGCGTGGTTTCAAGAATCTCACCGTCATCACCTGCGATATGAACGTCTTCGACATCACCACGGAGTTCGACCGTGTCGTGAGCGTCGAGATGTTCGAGCACATGAAAAACTACCAGCTACTGCTCGCAAAAGTTGCCCGTTGGCTCGCGCCCGGCGGCAAGCTGTTCGTTCACATCTTCACGCATCGCCGCTTTGCCTATCACTACGAGGACAAAGGTGCCGACGACTGGATGACCCGCTACTTTTTCGCCGGCGGACAGATGCCTTCCGACGACCTGCTGCTCTACTTTCAGGACGATCTTCGCATTGAGCAGCACTGGTGTGTAAGCGGCACCCACTACCAGAAAACTGCCGAGGCATGGCTCGCCAATATGGACGCCAACCGCGCCGAAATCTGGCCGCTTTTCGAGCAAACTTACGGCGCCGACAACGCCAAACGCTGGTGGGCTTACTGGCGCGTATTCTTTATGGCGTGCGCAGAACTCTGGGGCTATCGCCACGGCAACGAGTGGCACGTCTCGCACTACCGCTTTCGCAAGCCGTAGTGAGTGGGCGGCATCGGGCGATCCGCCGACTGCAAGGAAATTGCTTTCAAGCCCGCCGCACCGGAAGCGGTCAGAACGCGGACGGGCGTCGGGAAATGAGCGGTCTTACGAGACCAGTGAGTTCCACGGGCTGAAACGAGCCATCGCGCAGTCGCGCCAAGATGAGCCCCTCGATAAAGCGGCACATCCACGGCTCCGTGCTCATCTATCACGCAGCGTGAAACAGCTGGCACTTCTGCGTTATATTCCTTTGATAAAGCCCGTCCTATCCGGCGGACATCTTCAATGAATTTAGAGTATTCGCAGCCATCCACGACGCCATCCAGTGTGTCGTAGCTCAGCTCGGGGATTACGGCGGGCAGCGGGTGACGAGGGGAAAAGCGAATCGCGCCAAGGATCAGCGCGACGTGATCGAATCCAGGAACCGACCGACAGACCAGTCTGCGAGCTGGCCTCCCGGACCGTTGAAAAAGTAGTCAAACCCATGAGTGGCCCAAGGAATCCGCAGAAACGCATGTTGCACTTGAAGGCCGAGCAAAAGGTCTGCGTATCGCTCACTCTGGCGCACCCATACGAGTTCGTCCGTTTCGCCATGCAACATCAAGGTGGGCGGAGTGCGGGAGTTGGCGAGCGCGTATGCAGAAGCAGTGTCGTAGCTGGACGCGAATTGAGCCGGCATGCCGCCGAGGAATTGGCGGAGAAGCTTGTCGGAATCGAGGATGTCGGAAGGGTCCGCGTATTTCGCCGCATAGTGCATATCGGCAGGGCCGTAGAACATGATGCATCCGACGATTTCAGGATGCTCGCTGGCAGCGGCCACGGCTCCGGCAATCTGCGCCCCCGCCGAGCGACCCATGAGGACGAATCGCTCCGAATCGATGCCCAACTCCGCACTGCGCGCCCGGAGATACGCCACTGCAGAAAGCACGTCATCCTTCTGCGCAGGCCATTTCCATCGCGGCGCAAGCCGGTAGTCCATGGAAGCCACGGCGTAACCCCGTTGAGCAAGATGCCGGTTCATTTTCGCGAAGCCTCCGCGGTCACAAGTGTCCCAACCACCGCCGGGAATGACCACGACACAGGGAGCGTCCCGACGATCTTGCGCGGGGAAAAAATCCATCTTCAGCGGGCCATCGTCGTTCATAGCAAAATCAAACGTCTGGACGCCAACGGCGGTGGGCGTTCTGAAGCTCCAAAGACGCCGAATGGAAAAAGGGCTGCCATTCCTGTCTGTAGGAACGGGGAATTCGGCATCAATGATCGTCGCAGCCGTCGACGCATAACACGCGGCGCGCACGCTGCTCGACAGGAACAAAGCAGCAGCCAGAACCGCGATGGCAGTGGTGATGATGTCGAGTCGAGAGCGCAATCGGCTGCCAGCGATGACCGACAGCGGTGCAATGACCATCCAATGGCCAAGCTCGGTCGCGACAAGTTTTAGCTGCCAGACGAAAACATGCGGTGCTGGTAGAAATGCCGACGATGCGAAGCAAAGAAGGAAGCAGGCGATAACGATACGGGCTGTCTTCATCATCGTCTTATTTTCATCCACGCATCACTATCGGATGAAGCGAGGCGATGGAAGGCATTCAACACTCCGCATATCTCCGCAGATCGCTGCACGTAGCGGCCCGAGCACATCCCACAAACGCCTCAACTACGCGATTACGGAGAACTAGTCCGTCGCGGCTGAAGGTTCGCATCACGGCTACGGAAGCCGACCTACTTCATCTCCTTCAGCACCCGCAGCACATCGGCGGCTTGTTGGGAAGTGGACGCCTTCTTGTCGCGCCAGATCACATTTCCATCCTTGATCAAATACGCCTGACGCGATGCAAAACCGAGAAGACTGCCCACACCAAACGCTTTGACCACCTTGCCGTCGGGATCGGCCAGCAGGGTAAAGGGCAGCTTGTTATTCTCCCGGAACTTTTTCTGTGCCTCCACCTTGTCCATGCTGACGCCGATGACCTGCACGCCCCGCTGCGCGAGTTCCTCGTAGGCATCACGCAGGCTGCATGCCTGGCTCGTGCAGCCCGGAGTGCTGGCTTTAGGGTAAAAATACACAAGCGTGATACCCTTCTTGTAAACTTCCTCCAGATTCACGGTGTTGCCGTCCTGATCCTTCGCCTCGATGCGTGGCGCTGGATAAGGTTTCATCCGCTCGCCGTCTCCTGCGCTGGCGAATATTTGTGAAAGGAAGCCCATGGCGGTGATAAGGAAGAATCGTGTCATTGGAAACGAGTGCTATTCGCGTGTCGGTGAGTGGAGGATTCAAAAATGCAGCTCGCTCACGAACGTTCTAAAGTTCGGATTTGCCAGTCGAACTGCAAGGAAATTGTTTTCGCGCCCGCCGCACCAGAAACGGACAGAACGCGGACGGGCGTCGGGGAGTGAGGGGTCTGGCCGTTCCTGAAGCACTCAGGTGCCGCCGATTTCCGATGACTAGCCCTACACACGCTACCTCGTTTCCTGATTATCGCGAAGCTTAGGCCGCCCGCGCCGTCGGTAATTCATCCAGCCGAGTCGTGTAGCGTGGAGTCCGACGTTCCGCACGGAGACGCCAGCTCGTATTGAATCCCATCGATCCCCATCGCACCAAGTCCCCGAGTTGATCCGCCGCTGCTTGAAGCCGTGAGCGTGCCGCGTCATTGCCACGCGGCTCGAAAAGCGAGAGCTGCGTTGTCTCGCGCAAGTCGAGCAGCATCACGCCGACCTTTTTGAAGGCAAAGCCATCGCGCCACATCGCTCGTAACAGCCGGAGAGCGTGTTCAATCAGAGCTGGTGTGTAGTTTGTCGCCTCGCCCAGCACGGCCACTCGATGCGGACAATACTGCGGCAAGTCCTCGCGGAAAACATTCGTCTGTAAAAACACCTGCATCGTGCCAACCACCGAGCCTTGGGCGCGGACCTTCGCAGCGGCTATGTCCACATAGGACGCCAGCGCCTCTTCGACATCACGGCGATCCGTGAGCAACCGGCCAAAACCTTTCGCGCAAACCACATTCTTCTTGGGCGGTGCAACCTCCTCAATGTCCATGCACGAAAGCCCGCGCAATTCTAGCACAAGCCTTTCGCCTACCACGCCCATTTCCTGTCGTGCCAATCGGGGTTCCACATCACGCAGGCCGCGTGCTGTTGTAATACCAACTGCCGCCAAGCGCGTAGTGAGTGAACGACCGATGCCCCACACTTTCTCCACGGGTAAAAGCTCCAACCACTCGTCCGCATTCTCGGGTGTGATCCAGAGCACGCCGCCAGTCGCTTTCTTCGCCAGCTTGTTCGCCGCCTTCGCAAGCACCTTCGATGAACCCATGCCGATGCTGATCGGAATCCCCGTCCACCGCTTCACCCGCTCGCGCACTATGCGTGCGTGCCTCTCCGGGTCGGCCATGCCGGCGAAATCCAAAAAACATTCATCAATCGAATATACTTCTGAGTGAGGTGCGGCATCCCCGAGTATTCGCATCACACGCCCGCTCATGTCGCCATACAGCGCATAGTTTGAACTGAACACTTGCACCCCATGTGTCCGCATCATCGTGCGCACCTTGAACTCCGCCTCACCCATGCCGATGCCAAGTGACTTCGCCTCCTCGCTCCGCGCAATCACACACCCATCATTGTTGGATAGCACGACCACCGGCTTGCCGTTCAGGCGCGGTTGAAAAACGCGCTCGCACGAAGCGTAGAAATTATTGCAATCCGCGAGTGCAAAGAGGGCCACGTCGCACCTCCTATTTCAACGCGTGAATGACGTTCGTCACCACGCCCCACACATCGAGACTCGCCCATTCGCCGACCTCGACATCTTTGAATTTCGGATTTTCCGAGCACAGGAAACACCGATCCCCGCGCACGACGATTCGTTTCACAAAAAATGCACCGTCCAACACGGCCACTACGATCTTCCCCGTCACCGGCTCTATAGCTCGATCCACCACGATCAAGTCCCCGTCGTGAATGCCCGCTCCGATCATCGAATCACCTTCGACGCGCATCAGAAACGTAGCCGCCGGATGCTTCACAAGCAGTTCATCCAACTTCAGCGTCCCTTCCAAATAGTCTTCCGCCGGGGAAGGAAAACCACCAGGCACGCGTGCCTGCACCAGCGGCAGCCGGTGCAGTGGCAATGTCTCAACCGCAAGACCGATCAGCGTGCAACTCATGTCAGCCAATTAAACTCGCACCGGCTCCGCGTCTAGTCCTCTTGCAAAATAGACGTAATACTCACGACTCAACGCTGCTCGATGATTGCTTTTCTTTTGCGCGAGCGTCATCTGCCTGTCGCAACTCATGAAGCGTTTTCTCGTCAGTCTCTTTCTCCTCGCGACATTCGCGAACGGTTATTCCGTAGAGCCTCCCGTTGCCAACCTACCGATCATCTCCCTGCCGGTGCGTGTGCATCTTGTGCAATCTGGGGCGATGCCAGAAATGCACACAACGCTCGTCGAGGCGGACATCCGGCGCATCTTTTTCAAAGTGAACTCAGTCTGGGCACAGGCGGGCATTCAATTCGAGATCGAGTCCATCGGGCCAACGCAGGCCGTCGCGCCCATGCCAGAGGCGCGCGGCTGTGGCACGCTGGCCCGCGACGTGGTGCGTTATGCCGTGCCGTTCGATTTCATCGCGCACCACCTGTTCGTGCGCCTGGACGTGGAGAAGATTTTTAAGTATCACGCCGAGGCGTTAAAGAAGCGTTCCGGCGACGGGTGGGAGGCGAACGCATGAGCCGCCCAAAATGCAACCACCTCCGTCTCGGGCTGTGCTGCATGTTTGCCCGAGAGCCGATCAAGTTCCGCACCACGACCGCCACGGCGATGCTGCGGCTCGGCAAGCGCGAGCGGCTCGCCCGGCTGGCGGAACTTTGCCTCGTAAACGCCGAAGCGCTGCTGTCCGCGCTCGGCTACTGCGCGGCGCATGGCATCGGCGCGTTCCGGGTGAACAGCCAGATTCTTCCGATCAAGACACACCCGACGGCTGGCTACGCGGTGGAGGAGTTGCCGGGGAGCAGCGCCATCATCGCACGCTACCGGGAGTGTGGCGCATTTGCCCGCGAGCATTGGCTGCGGCCTTCCTTTCATCCCGACCAGTTCGTGGTGTTGAACTCGCCGAATCCACGGACGCTGGAACATTCGCTGGCCGAACTGGATTACCAGGCGGAGGTCGCCGAATGGATCGGCGCGGATACGATAAACATCCACGGCGGCGGTGCGTATGGCGACAAGCCCTCCGCCTTGCGCGCGCTGCGCACGAACATCGAGCGCCTGCCAGAGCGGGTGCGCTCGCGCCTGACCCTGGAGAATGACGACAAGGTTTATACGCCCGAAGATCTGCTGCCGATTTGCAACGGCACAGACGTGCCACTGGTTTATGACGTGCACCATCATCGGTGCTGCCCGGATGGCTCGACGTTGGAAGCCGCGACCCAGGCCGCGCGCGAGACTTGGGGGCGTCGCGAGCCGTTGTTTCACATCTCCAGTCCACTGGAAGGCTGGGACGGCCCGAAGCCGCAGCGGCATCACGATTACATCGATGCGGGAGATTTCCCGAAGACATGGCTCGGCTGGCCGCTGACGGTGGAGGTGGAAGCCAAGGCGAAGGAACTTGCCGTAGCGAAATTGCAGGCGGATTTGGTAGACTCAAAACCCACACACGCCAACCCCAGCGGGAGCAAGTGAATATCCCCCGCTCCTACACCAAAGACC
>JBEIQV010000041.1:0-15881 GCA_040376335.1 Verrucomicrobiia bacterium
CCCTACGGACGGACACACACTTGGCGCGGGCGCTCGCGCTTTCATCGCCAACCCCGTTGATGCGGCGCCCGGCCCCGTCACACTGAAGGCCAGCTTTCCGAACAAAGACACGACTCTCTGGCCGGGCGCATTCGTGGATGTAGTGCTTCGACTGGACACACAGCGCGATGCCATCGTTGTGCCAAGCCCGGCGGTCACCAGCGGCCAGCGCGGCACGCAAATTTTTGTGGTCAAAGCTGATTCCACCGTTGAGACGCGCAACGTCACAGTCGTCCGCACCGTGGGACAGGAAAGCATCCTCAGTGGAAGCGTGGAAGCGGGCGAGAAAATCATCATTAACGGCCAGTCGCGCGTCGTACCCGGCGCGAAGGTCATCGAGAAAGACGCTGCGATTCCTGACAAACCAACCAGCCAGTCAGGCAGCTTGAAAATGCTCCGCTGGAAAAAATTGGCATGAGCATCAGCGAGCCATTCATCCGCAGGCCGGTGATGACGACGCTGGTCATGCTGGCCATCCTCGGCTTCGGACTTTTTGCGTTTCAAAAACTGCCGGTGAGCGACTTGCCGAATGTGGATTTTCCCACGCTGCAAGTCACTGCATTCGTTCCGGGAGCAAGCCCGGAAACCATGGCGTCGTCCGTGGCAACAGTGCTGGAGCGGCAGTTCAGCACCATCGCCGGGATAGACTCAATGACTTCAAGCAGTTCGCTTGGCACGACGGGCATCACGATCCAGTTCGCGCTGAGCCGGGACATAGATGCTGCGGCTCTTGATGTGCAGACGGCGATCAGCACCGCCATCAAGTTGCTACCGCGCGAAATGCCGAGCCCGCCTACTTTTCGTAAAGTGAATCCTGCGGACTCCCCCATCCTTTACCTCGCGGTGACTTCGCCGACGATGCAGCTCTCGGAAGTGAATGAGTTCGCCGACACGCTCATCGCACAGCGCATCTCGACGGTGCCGGGCGTCGCGCAGGTGAGCATATTCGGCCCACAAAAATACGCCGTGCGCGCGCAGCTCGATCCGCGTGCGCTGGCCAGCAGGCACCTTGGAATTGATGAAGTGGTGGCGGCGATTTCCGAGGGAAATGTCAATCTTCCCACCGGCACGCTGAACGGCCCCAGCGTAGCCACCACCATTCAGGCCTCGGGCCAAATCACGGATGCAGCAGGTTTCCGAAAATTGATCGTCGCCTATCGCAATGGTTCCCCCATTCGTCTCGAAGAACTCGGGCGCGTCATTGACAGCGTGGAGAACGACAAAATCGCGAGTTGGTTCCGCCAGACACGTGGCATCGTGCTGGCGATCCAAAAACAGCCGGGCACAAACACCGTCGCGGTGGTGGACGGAGTGAAAAAACTCATGCCGGTTTTTCGCACACAAATCCCGCCCGCCGTCAGCGTGGATGTGCTCTCGGATAAATCGCTATCCATCCGCGCCAGCGTGCATGAAGTGGAATTCACCCTCGTGCTCTCCATCTTGCTCGTCGTAGCGGTGATCTTCCTTTTTCTGCGTAATGTCAGGGCGACCATCATCCCGTCGGTGGCAATGCCGCTTTCGGTGATCGGAACTTTCATCGCGATGCATCTGCTGGGGTTCAACGTGGATAATTTCTCGTTGCTGGCGCTCACACTTGCAGTCGGCTTCGTGGTGGATGACGCCATCGTGGTTTTGGAAAACATCGTGCGCCACATCGAGGCTGGCGAAAAACCGATGACCGCCGCTTTGCTCGGCGCGAAACAGATCGGCTTCACCATCGTAAGCATGACGCTTTCGCTCGTGGCAGTTTTTCTCCCCGTGTTGTTCATGGGAGGAATCCTCGGGCGTTTGCTGAATGAATTCGCCGTGGTGATCGCGGTCGCCATTCTCATCTCGGGTTTCATTTCGCTCACGCTCACGCCAATGCTGTGCTCGCGAATGCTCAAGGCGCACAAGGGGCGCGAAACACACGGGCTTTTTTTCCGTGCGACGGAGCGCGTGTTTGACGGAGTGCTGCACCTCTACCGAGTCACACTCACGCGCGCGATGCGACACCCGATCATCGTGATGGCTGTTGCGCTGGGTAGCGTCGTGGCCACGGCTTGGATGTTCATGACAATGCCGATGGGCTTCATCCCGAATGAGGACACGGGGCAAATTTTCGCCACCACCGAGGCGGCGCAGGGCGCGTCGTTCCAAAAAATGAGCGAGTTGCAGCAGCAAGCGGCAGCCGTGCTGGTGGGCAATCCGTATATCGAAGGCTACATGTCCTCCATCGGCGTCAGTGGGCCAAATCTCTCCACTGCAAATACAGGGCGTCTTTTCCTGAATCTCGTGCCTCGCGACAAGCGCCCGTCGGCGGACGAGATCATCGCGCAACTCCGCCCAAAACTCTCCGGCATCCCCGGCATGCGCGTCTATCTCCAAGTCGTGCCCATCATCCGCCTCGGCGGCACACTCACCAAGAGCCAGTATCAATTTACACTCTTCGGTCCCGACCTCCCCGAACTTTACGCCGCAGCACCGAGGGTGGAGGCGAAAATGCGCAGCATCCCCGGACTCATGGACGTGACCTCCGACCTCCAAATCACCAATCCGCAGGTGCTCATCACCGTCGAGCGCGACAAAGCCTCCGCACTCCACGTCACCGCCGCACAAATCGAAACCGCCCTCGCGAATGCCTACAGCTCGCGACAAATCTCCACCATCTACACACCGACGAACCAGTATCAGGTGATCGTCGAGTTACTCCCCGAGTTTCAGCGCGACTCCGTGGATCTCAACACACTCTACATTCGCTCCAGCACAGGCAGCTTGGTTCCTCTCAGCGCCGTGACGAAAGTGAGCACAAATACTGGCCCGCTCACCATCACACACCTCGGCCAGCTCCCTGCGGTGACACTCTCCTTTAACCTCGCAGCCGGCGTCTCGCTCGGCGACGCCATCCCGAAGATCGAAGAAGCCGTAAAACCGGAACTGCCCGAGAGCATCAGCACCGGATTCCAAGGAACCGCTCAGGCATTTCAATCCTCGCTGCAAGGCATCGGCCTTCTCCTTCTCATGGCCATCCTCGTCATCTACCTCGTCCTCGGCATCCTCTACGAAAGCTTCATCCACCCCATCACCATCCTCTCCGGCCTGCCATCAGCCGGCCTCGGTGCACTGCTCGCACTCAAGCTCTACGGCTACGAGGTCAACGTGTATGGATTCGTCGGCATCCTGCTGCTCATCGGCATCGTGAAAAAGAACGCCATCATGATGATTGATTTCGCACTGGAGGCACAACGCGTCGAGGGCAAGAGCGCAAAAGAAGCCATCTTCGAAGCGTGCCTCGTCCGCTTCCGCCCCATCATGATGACCACCATGGCCGCCATCATGGGCACCCTCCCCATCGCCCTTGGCATCGGTGCCGGTTCCGACGCCCGACGCCCCCTCGGCATCGCCATCGTCGGAGGACTCCTCGTCTCCCAACTCCTCACACTCTACATCACCCCAGTAATTTACCTCTTCCTCGAGTGGGCACAAAGCCTCGTGAAGCCTCGGAAACCAGCAGTGGCACACGAACAGCATTTGATGACACCGATGGGAAACAAGCATTGACGGAGCCTCCGATGGAGACTACCCATCGCCCTCCAATTTACGAATCAGCAACCTGCACCCGAAAGGAGGGAAACCACATATGCCAGAAGTCCAAGTCCGAAAAGGAGAACCCATTGATCGCGCTATCAAGCGCCTGAAAAGCAAACTCGAAACCGAGGGGATCATGGATGAAGTGCGCCGTCTACGCGCCTTCGAGACGCCGACGCAAAAGACGCGTCGCAAAGCAAAGGCCAGCGCGAAACGCGCGAAGGCCAAGAAGCAACGCTTCAATTTTGCTCAGTAAGGACACAGTCCTTTGACGGTGCTACGCCGTAGTATTTCAAAAAAGCCCGCTGATTGCAAAGTCAGCGGGCTTCTTTTTGCGCACAGATCAATCGCACTCGCACACGATACGGAATCCAACGTCGTTACCGAGGTAGGCGGGGATGTTGCTGTTCCGCGAACACGCACGCAGGCTCGCTGCGCGTGATTTCCACGAACCGCCGCGATAGACCCGTTTCTGGCCGAATTTCGTGTTGCAGGGATTGATGACTTCCTTGCCCCTGTAAGCGTCATACAAATCGAGGCACCACTCGAAGACGTTGCCAGACATATCCTCCACACCAAACGGACTTGCGCCGAGCGGGTAGGTGCTGACGGGCGAAGTTTCGGCGAAGCCGTCGTCAATCGAAGGGTCACGCCAGACAAAGTTCGTCCGCGCGTCTGCAAAATTGGCGAGGTTTCCTGCGTTGACGCGCCCGCCCCACGGATACTCGTTTCCCTCATCCCCGCGTGCCGCATATTCCCATTCAGCCTCGGTGGGCAGGCGGTAGCGCCGTCCTTCGCGTTGCGAGAGCCATTTGCAAAATGCCTCCGCTTCCTTCCAACTCACGTAGACGACCGGGTGATTTTCGTCCGCCCACGGAGTGCGCTTGCTGCGGTGGGCGGCGTCGAACTGCTCATACTGCGCGTTCGTCACCGGGAACCGGGATATGTAAAAACAAACCAGCTTCACTGGGGTGACCGGCTGTTCGTTCGATTGCGATTCCGGCAATTCGCTACCCATGATGAACTGGCCGCTGGGGACGAGCAGCATCTCCGCGCCGATGCAGTTGGAAAAATTGACATACTTCTGCCGTTCTATGGTGCGCCCTGCCGAACTCAGGTTCAGTTCCTTCAGCGGTTCTTTTTTCACCCCTGCAACAGGCGGCCGCGGCGGTGAGGGACTCTGCACCGCCGGTTTCGGTGCGGCCGATTTTGTCCCGTCCGACGGCGGGCGCACAGGCGCGGGCGGGCGGGCAGGCGGGGTTGCTGGGCGCGCGGTTGCGCTCGTCACTGGTGGCGTCATGACGGCGACCTTCTCAAGGTATTCGTCTATCAAATCCTCGGCCTGACCTCCCGTGAGACCGAGGCTTTCGCCCATGTTGCACATGGCGTCGCGCTGATCGTCCGTCATGTCGTCACCCTCGATGCATAGACGCGACATCAGCAGCAGACGCCGGAATTCGTCCTCCGGGCTGCTGCTTGCGGCGGCAGGGGCAGACTGTCGATTCGCCTGCGGCGCAAAAGTCAGGGAGGCAGCCGAGGGTGACATTGGCGGAGGCGGAGGCTGTTGTGCAGCCAGTCGTTTCGTTCCACTACGAATGAGTTCGGCCTCGACCACGGGTGTCATATCCTTGCGTGTCAGACCGAGTTTTTCGCCAGCTAGATAGAGCCTTTCTTCGTTTTCCTCGCTCAGTTGCTGGTTCGAAATGGAAAAGCTGAGCAGCTTTTTGAACTCCTCCAAAAGCTTCACGACCACCTGTTGGTGCAGTTCCAAGTCAATCTGCCGCCGCTCGTCAGGGTCGAGCAGTTTCGTCCTCGCTTCGGCGAGATACTGCGGAGCCTCATCGAGTCCCTGGCGGAGCATCTGCGCCATCGGGTTGCTCGGCTGGTTTTTTAGAGGGAGTTTTTTCTGCCACCAGATGAGGATCTGGCGGCAGTTGTCCTCGATGACCTCGGTGCTAGCGTTGCTCGCGGAGTCGAGACAAAGCCTTTCGTAGAAATTGGGCGAGTTGTAGTGCTTCCAGCCGTCCCACCGTAACGGATTATCTGGCAGCGGATTTGGGAGAGCCATAAGCCGCGGAGCCGATCAGCGTTAAGAGATATTCAATTGCGCCAAGTCGGCGGTTGCCAGTTCGATTTCGTTTTCCGAAAGCCCGGTGTTGCGTGCAATCGCCACACGGCTTGTTCTGCCATAGGCCTCGACCACGACTTCGAGAACTTGGTTTTCATTGTAGTGATAGGTGAGTTCCACGGGCGACCCCTTTGGCAGGAAGGGAGGCAGTTCGATGTCACAAATTCCCAGCGGCGTGCATTCGCCCGGCATGGAACTCTCGCCTTCCACGACGCGGATGATGGCGTTCTTCATGTTCGCCTTCGCAGTGCCGAAGCTGTTTTTCACCTCGACAGGAATCGGCGTCATTTTTGGAATCATTGAGAAAACGTATTCCTCCACCTTGCCATCGTCCCAGAGCACCACGCCGAGCGTGTGCGTGGTGATGCTGGTGACTTTGATTAAGGATCCGTCGCCGGAAGAGAACTGATCGCGCACTTCCTGCATGATGACGTGCTCCCCCGTCTTGTCCTCCTCATGCAACAGCGCGAGCATCCCCTGGATGGCCGCGCCGAGGGCGACCGCCTCGTCCGGGCTAACGTCATCCGCTATCGGGCGGCTGGATATATCAGCAACCATCGAACGCACCGACGGCATACGCGTTATGCCGCCCGTGAGCAGCACGCGGTCAATCTGCTCCCACTGCATCCCCGCCTCTTGCATCACGATTTCGCAAATCGCCTTGCACTTCTCGATGAGGTGCCTCGTCCGCTCCTCAAACTCGTCGCGCGTTAGATCGAGCTTCACGCTCTTGCCGTTGTAGCTGTGGACGAGCGTCGTGCGCGAGCGCGTGGAAAGCTGAATCTTCGCGGTGAGCGCACGGTTGTAGAGATCCTGGTAGCTTTGCAGATCCAGCAGCGGATTTTCCCCGTGTTGCTTGTCGAATTCATCAGCCACCCAGTTCACGATCACATCATCCCAATCCTTGCCGCCGAGCCGGTGATCGCCGTTGCTCGCCACCATGCGGATGTGGTGCCCCTCGATTCGCATGATCGTCACGTCGAACGTTCCGCCGCCGAGATCGAATACGAAAACCGTATGATTCTGATCCAGCTTGTCCATACCGTAGGCGAGCGCGGCGGACGTCGGCTCGTTGATGATTTGCAAAACATTCAGCCCCGCGAGCTGGCCCGCGTGCAGTGTGGCCGTGCGTTCCGCATCGTTGAAATATGCGGGGACTGTGATCACGGCGTCCGTCACTTCCTCGCCGAGATATTTCTCCGCGTCGTTTTTCAATTTTCGCAGGATGATCGCCGAGAGTTCCTCCGCCGAATACACCTTGCCGCCAAACGTCCGGCTAAACTGCGCCTTCGACTTGCCCATCTCGCGCTTCACGAAATCCACAATCTTGTCCGGCTCCGCAACCGCGTTTTGCTTCGCGACTGATCCCACCACAGCATTCGCGCCATCGAACAATATCACCGATGGCGTAATACGCTCGCTTTCTGCATTCGGAACGATTTGCGGCTTACCGTAGGCGTCAATGTGCGCGATTGCGCAGAACGTGGTTCCGAGATCAATTCCTACTGCTTTTCGATTTGTGGGCTGGTCAGACATGGCTCTTGGGCTGAGAGAACGCTATATTGAGAGATGCAGTTTTTATGCCGGATTGGCTAGGGCTTTGTTTGGAGTTGGGGTTGGCTTGAGAGCCACGAGGAATCCTTCCTTCCATTTTTGGATTACGACTTCCTCTGGGCGAATCACACGGTCTTTGCACTGAAAGCCGCGCTTCAAAACACGAACGACATTTTGATCATGATCTGGATCCTCCGCGATCTCTACTGCCACAGCGCGCTGCGAGCGCTTATCCAGCTTTGCAACGCCGCCTACACTGCTAGGAATGTGAATGACCTCCATACGCTCCAACACTTCTAGAATAAAATGAACGTTGTGTTCGAGGTTTCGCGCCATTTGCTGGACGCTTTCCAGCAACACAACTCCGCCACCTGTAACACCACCACGTGCGTCTTGATCCAGAATAGTCGCGTTCATCTGGCGGTGAATTTCCAATGTGTCATCGTATAGCGAAATAAGGTCTCGGATAATCGGCCTCATCACATTCTCAATCAGAAAGCCGTCTTTATAGTCTTTCAGCTCCGCATGTAGCGCCTCAAACATCGCCCTGTTTACAGTGTTCCGCTGATCCAGTGACTGTTTTGCCTCGGCGAGCAACTGGGGTAGCGACTCCTGCGACGCTATGGATTTATCAATTTTTTCCAGGGTATTCGTATGCGAATTTTGAGCTCTCGAAAGTGCTTCGATTCCAAGAACCAACGGGCGTAACATCTGTGGCAGCGATTGCAGGCTCTGCGCTGCTTTACGTTCGTCCTCAACGGCTGGCTCTGGCACCACGACACGAACCTCCGTTCGCTTAGGCGCTACGGGTTCAATTCGATGCCCCGCTTCTATCACCAGCGCTTTGAGCTGGGCAGAAAAGTCATCTTCATCAATGGCAATCTCTTCAGGCATTTCATACCTGCGCTAAGCCAAATTCGCGCCAGCCACCTTAAATTCTTACATTACTCAGCCTCGAAGAGCCGAGTGATGGCGGAAACCAGACCGGGACTGTCGTATTGTTTCGCCTCGATATCCACTGTGAGACCGAGTTCGCGCATCGTCTTCGAGGTCACCGGCCCGATGGACGCCGTTTTCAACCCCGCTGGCAACGGCAGCTTCAGCGCCATGAAATTTTCCGCCGTCGAGGAACTCGTGAACGTGACTAAATCCGCTCCTTCCTCGCGAAAACGTGCCTGCCCTCCACTCAGGTCTTCCGTCTCAGGAACGGTGCGATATACCACCGCTACGTCCACAATTGCGCCGAGCTTTGTCAGCTCCTGTGGCAGCACATCACGTGCGGTTTCGGCGCGTGCGATGAGGATTTTGAGATTCTCGACTGAGCCGTCCTTTTTGAAAGCCGCCACCACCGACTCGGCGACATATTCCTCCGGTTGCAAATCCACCGCCAAATGAAATTCGCGCACTTTGGCTGCTGTCGCCGGTCCGATGGCTGCGATGCGCACGCCGCCGATTTCGCGCGCGTCTTTATAGATGCGGTAAAACATCTCGAAGAACGCCTCGACTCCATTTGGCGATGTAAAAACCAGCCAGTCGTAAGTGTGAGCGTGCGCGACGGACTCGCCGAACTCTCGGATATCTTTTGGCGGCTCGATTCGGATCGTCGGTATTTCAAAAACATCCGCACCGAGAGCGCGCAGCCGCGACGTGAGAGCGCCCGCCTGCTTGCGTGTCCGTGTCACAACGATGCGTTTCCCTGAAAGCGGTCGCTTATCAAACCACGAAAGCTTGTCCCTCAATTTCACTACATCACCGATGACGCAAACTGCCGGCGCCTTGAAGCCTGCCGCCTCGACCTTCGCCGCAATGTCATCCAGTCGCCCGACCAGCGTCTGTTGTCGCCCCGTCGTCCCCCATCGCACCAGTGCCACTGGCAAATCCGCACGTGCGCCGTGCTTGATTAATTCCCCGGCTATAATGCCCAAACGTTCCACCCCCATGAGCATGATTTTTGTGCCCGGATTCGCCGCAAGCTGCGCGTAGTCGAGTTTGCTCTCGGGCTTCGTCGGGTCTTCGTGGCCGGTGAAAATAGTGAGCTGCGCCGTGTGCTCACGATGCGTGACCGGTATGCCAGCATACGCAGGTGCAGCAATCGCCGAAGTTACTCCGGGGATGATCTCGAAATGCAATTTCGCCTTTGCCAGTTCCTCTGCCTCCTCGCCGCCACGCCCAAACAAAAACGGATCTCCGCCTTTCAACCTCACCACGCATTTTCCCTCGCGTGTTTTTTCCACGAGCAGCGCGTTCGTTTCGTCCTGCTTCAGCGCGTGCTGATTCGCCCGCTTTCCAGCATAGATGATTTCTGTGCCTTTCGGAGCCCATTGCAAAATCTCTGGATTGCACAGCGCATCGTAAACGATCACGTCAGCCTGCTCGACGACCTGCTTCACGCGCAGTGTCACGAGCCCGATATCGCCCGGTCCCGCTCCTGCAAGGTAACAGATGCCCGTCTTCTTTTTGTCAGTTTTAGCCATATCCAAACGTGCGCAAGCGACCCGCCGTGCGGCAAGCCTTACCGTAGTTTTGCAACCAATTCTCTCGCCACCAACTCTGGCTCTTTCCCTTCCGCGACTGCCGTCTTCGGCGCTTCGCCTTCCTGCCCGAAAAGAATTCCGTGCAGCAAGAGCACGCCTTCCCGCATTTCGCTGCGCACGCCGACCGGCAGAGAGCAGTCACCCGAGAGCAGTCGCTGCACTTCGCGCTCTGCGCGAATGGCGAACATCGTCGACGCATGATTGATTGCACGCAGGACTTCGATGACTTCAGGACGATCACTACGGGCCTGAAGTGCGACCGCGCCCTGACCGATTGCCGGTAACAATTGTCCCGCGAGCGATGCCGCAAAAAACTCACCGCTCTCGCATTTCAAACGGCCGTCCTCCATCACATAACCCAGTCGCCGCAACCCAGCCTCGGCAAGCACTGTGGCCGCGACTTCTTCGCGTTCGCCCAGCTTGCGCAAACGTGTCGGCACATTGCCGCGCCATTCTTCGATTCGTAGATCCGGTCGCAGCCACGCGAGTTGCCTCGCTCGACGGATACTGCTCGTGCCCACACGTGCGCCTTGCGGTAAACTATCAAGTCCGCCCTGAGCCTTCCCCACGAGAATATCGGCGGTCGGTGCACGTTCAAGAACGGCGACGATTTCAAGCCCCGGCGGATTGTGTCCAGGCAAATCTTTCAAGCTGTGAACCGCAACATCAAGTGCGCCTGAAATGAGCGCGTCCTCCAGTTCGCGTGTGAACAGACCCTTCCCTCCACCTTCGCCTTTCACGAGTAGATTCAAGTCGAGCTTTTGATCGCCTCGCGTGATGAAAATCTGACGCTCCGTGGAAAGTTCAGGCAACACTTCCGCGAGAGCAGCCTCCGTCAAATCCACCTGCGCCAGCGCCAGCGCTGAACCTCGTGTCCCAATGACAAGGCGCTTCATTTACCATCCTCCGTTTGTGTTTTCATAGGCATTGTCGGGCGAGGTGTCGCAAGCCATTCGGAAAATTCAGCGACGTGGCGCTCGATCATTTCCTCACAGCGCGTCAGTTCCGCACGGCGCACCTGCATCGAGGCATCAGCAATACTCTGGAGCGCATCTATGTCGTAAAGATAAACGCCATCGAGGTCGTTCACCCCAGCCTCAAAATCGCGCGGCACTGCGAGATCTATGCAAAACAACGGCCTGTCCGCACGCCGCTGCATGAGCGGTTCAATTTTATCGCGAGCCACCACCGCATGCGGCGCTCCCGTGGAACCGATGACAATATCCAGCGAGTCGAATTCGCGCTCCCACTCATCGAAATGAATCGCGCGCCCGCCCAACAACTCCGCCAGCGTATGCGCCCGCTCGTAGGTGCGATTGGAAACGAAGATCGCCTTAGCGCCGCGCGATTGCAGCGCACGCGCCGTCATCTCCGCCGTCTCGCCAGCGCCGAGAATCATCACGTTGCAGTGATCCAGTTTTCCGAAAATCTTCTCCGCCAAATCCACGGCGGCACTTCCGACACTCACCGCCCCACGCGTGATACTCGTCTTCGTGCGCACCTCCTTCGCGACATTGAACGCTCGCTGGAAAAGCTTGTTCAGATGCCGCGCCGTCGCTCCCGCAGTTTGCGCAGTGAGATATGCTTTTTTCACCTGCCCGAGAATTTCAGTCTCGCCGAGCACCATGCTTTCCAGACCGCTTACGACGCGGAAGAGGTGCCTGATGCTCTCCGCTCCATGCAACTTCTGAAATGCGGAAGAATCACCGACTCGCTGTGTCAAAACCGCCAGCGCAGCCGCAGCATTTTCGCTGGCGACGTAGTATTCCACGCGATTGCAGGTGGAGACAATCACCGCTTCGCCAATCTCGGGCTCACGAGCGATCTGCACCGCAGTCTCGCCAATATGCGCGTCTCCGATAGCGAACTTCTCACGAAGTTCGACCGGCGCGTTCTTATGGCTGAGGCCAAGACAGACGACGTGCATCACTGATTGAGGTGTAGGAAACTGAGCGCTCCTAGCGAAGTGAGCGCGACGATGAATGCGACGACCGAGAGCCATGCAAAACGCCGCGATGAATAACGGTGCGTTTGCCTCAGAATAAGAATCAACCCGTAGGGCAGCCACACGCTCACCGCCATCATCACGATGGCAGTGCGAGCGCTTCCTGCAAAAAATCCGCCCACCAGCCCGAGTGTGAAAAGTATGAATCCCGCGAGCATCACACGCTGCGTAGCAGCCACTAGTGTGGCGATGGGTGGCAGGTTTTGAAACACCGAGCCTAACTGCCTTCGTTTCAACAAGCGCTCCTGCACGAGAAACATCACGCCAGCGACGCACGCCAGCGCGAACGCGCCGTAGGCCATCAGCGACACCGCAGCGTGTAATTCCGCCCAGAATCCCGCGCTCACTTTTTGCACTGCTGGAAGCGACGCCGATGGGAGAAGTTGTGCGAGCGACTGAATTAAAAATACGAGCGGCGCAGTGAATGTCCCGAGCAGTGAAAGCCGATACGAACCGCCAACGACAAAATACAACAACACCACCGACCAACTTAAAAACACGAGCACTTCAAAAAGATTCGTGACCGGACAACGTCCGACGATCTCGCCTCGCTGATGAAGATATTCCGTCTGGCAAATGAAGCCGGTGAGCATCACCAAAAAATTCCACCGCGAAGGCCGCGCCACGCCCGCGCCGAGCGCGAACATCGTGTAAGCAAAGCCGACTAGAAAGCAGAGCGTAGATGCGTTGAGAAACCAGCGTTCCATTGATTGAGCGAAGGTAGTGGGCGAGGTGCGGCTTGGCAAAGCCTCAACTGTTAAGCCCGCTTTACACGAGTGCGGTGCCGCCGCTCAGCAGACGTTTACGCACGCGCTTGCCGTCTTTGAAAGTGTAGATGATGTCCTTCGCCACCCACGTTCCGTGCGTCGCGATGCCTGATGCTTCGCCAGCGATGTTGTCCTTCTCTTTCTCCAGCCACTTGGCGAGCGCTTCGGGCGTGCTGGCGGATTGCTGCCAGAATTCTGCGACATCAAACGCCATCTCACGGCATCGCTTCTCGACGAAAGTGCTGTCGAGAAACGCGAGCAGGTTGCCTGCTTTCGGCCCCGCCTCTCGGTCGAGAAATACGCGGTAGAGCGCTTTGAACGCCTGCGGTTGCTCGATGGGTGTCATGCGTGCGACTTCAAAGACGCGGCTCTGGATCGCGTCGTCCTCCCACTTCTCCGGCAGTGAGTCGGCGAGCGCATGGAGGAATGCCCGCTGCACGTGCGACAGTTCTGCGGCGCGTGCCGGCAAAGTTTCCTGAAGACGTGTCTTTTCCTCCTCGGCTGCGAAATTCGCGACCCACTCACGGGCGCTCGCGAGTCGTTCGTCGAGGTGACCCTCATCAGCAGGCGTGAGCGCCCCGAGACGTTTCGCCATTTCCGCGCGTGCGTCGAGATGCGGCATTTGCACGAGCGCCGTGGCGAGCTGGATGTTCGCAGGCTTGTAAAGCTGCGGCTCGCGAAGGCACGCGAGGCGGTAAGTCATCGCTTCATCCGGCGTCGCCTGCTTGGCAAAGTAGCGCGTGTGTGCGCGATCGAATTCATTGAAGAGCTTCACGATACCCTCTTCGTGCGTGTCGAAATTCACGGGCGAATTCGGCTTCGTCCGCATCATCAAAAAGCGCAGCACTTCCGGCGGCAGCAGGTTTGCCATGTCGCGCGCACTCGCACCGATGCCTTTGCTAGACGACATTTTTGCGCCGCCCACGAGGAAAAATTCATACGGCACACGCAAAGGTTCCTCCGCACCATAGATCGCCTTGTAACACGCCGCGCTCACATCGCGTGAGCCGCCGCGCGTCGAGTGATCCTTGCCCGCGCCCTCGATGGTCACGGGGAATTGCTTCCACTTTGCAACCCACTCCAATTTCCACGGCAGCTTTCCATTTCCTCCGAAAGGCGAGATGCGCCCCTCGTGACCGCAGCCTTTTCCAAGGCCGAGCTTAGGATTCACCATGCGCGAAGTAAGGCAGCTATACGCCACGGTGGAGCCATCGTAGTCGCTCACTTCCGTCGTCGCGATGCATCCGCACTGCTCGCAAATTACTTGGAAAGGCAGCCAGTGTTCCGGCCTCACCGCACCGCTCACCTCTTTATATACCGCGCGCACTTTGTCCGCATTGCGGAGGATCATATCTATCTCCGCGTCGAATTTTCCTGCACGGTAAATGTCACGCATCCGGTAACGTTCCACTTTCACGCCAAGCTCATCAAAAACCTGCCAGAACTCCCGGATGTAAAATTCGGCCATGTCGCCCTCGGCTCCGCACGGAGCGGGCGTATTGCACAGAGGCTTTCCGATATGCTGGCCAAAGTGAGAATCCTCTCCCTTCGGGATTTCATCCACGGGATCGTAGTCATCCACGCCAAAAAGATACCGCACTTCGACACCTCGCTCTTTCAGAGTGCGAAAAATTGCGTCGTGAATCAGCACGCCACGCAGCGCGCCGACATGCACACGTCCGCTCGGTGTCTTTGAGTCATTGATGATGTGAGGCCCGGCGCCAGCGCGCTCCGCCACTTCTTCAGTCCAAAACATAGGGCGCGTGAGATAGCCGCGCGCAACACAAAGTCCAGCGCCCACTACAAAACGTCGCTTGGATTCCCATCCACCTGCGGGCTTGGCGAACAGCCAGCGATCCATTTATACACCACGCGTGCGTTGCTTCATTACTCTCCTCATTTGCCTCACAGTCGCTCGAGCGGGGGATCGATTCCTCGGCTGGCAAAGCTGCGCTTCCTCCGGATGTCACGGCGGTGGCAAGGGCGACGACCAAGTGCTCGTCTGGCAAAAATCCGACGCTCACTCGCGCGCTTACGGCACACTCATTTCCGAACGCAGCAAACGAATCGCCGAAGCTCTCGGCGTGGGCGAAGCGGCAAAGAGCAACCAATGCACCGTCTGCCATTCGCCAATGGAGAGCGCAGCCACTGCAAAAATTGCGGATGCTTTAAAAAATCCAAACCACGGCGTCTCCTGCGAAGCGTGCCACGACCCGGCGGAAAACTGGATTCGTTTCCATACACGCAAGGACATCACGCACACGCAGCGTGTCGCCGCCGGATTGCGCGACCTCGACACCGCCTACCAGCAATCGAACACCTGCGTAGGATGCCACGGAAATCTACCAGCGGGACTAGCCAAAGCGGGCCACCCCACTCTGCGATTTGAACTCGCCCGCCAACTCGTGGAGATGCCAGCGCACTGGGAAAATTTCGATGCAGGACAATCCGCAAAAGCATGGCTCACCAGCCAGGCCGCATTGCTCCGCGAACTCTGCTGGCTTTCCGAAAAAGGAAACGCGCAGCCCGAGCGAATCGCCGCCCTGCAATGGGTGCTTCGCGAAACAGCCAGCGGCGCCGAACTTCTGCCAGCCGATCCAGCGCCCGCAGCGCTCCGCACCGCCGCCGACAAGCTGGCCAAAGCCGCCAGCAAAACAAAATGGACGACCGATAAAACGCGCGCTCAATTCGACCGCACCGCCGCACTCGGAGGACAGGTGAAAGATTTCGCACAGGCCGAGGCTCTTGTTCCAGCGCTCCGGGCATTGGTGCTGGGCCTTGATCCGAAAGTGATGCCCAAAGCGAAAGACTCACTCGTCTCGCTCGATCTCTCCATCCGCTCCCCTGCCCTTTTTGACGCAAAGAAATTCACCGAAACCGTCGCCCAACTTACGGCAGCCGTTTCAGCGAAGCCTTAGCGAAACCCCAATTTCACCATTGTAGTGAGACATTTGGTGTAGTCGGCTTGACTCATACGGCTCCGCCCCTACCCTGCGCGCCCTATGCGAAAGCCAGCGTTTCTTTTAACCCTCTCGATCTCCGCGCTCGTGCTAGCGCCGTTGCCTGCGAGTGCACTCGATATTTTTGGTTGGAAGCCTTTTGGTTCTGACGAAAAAGCCGCAACGACCGCGCCATCCAGCACCGAGGAGGGCACTGCCGCCGAAGAACTCCGGCGGGGTGAAGCTCTCGAAAATAGCGGCAATACTGGCGATGCAGTGAAGGTCTATCGCGGCATTGTAAAAGCGAATAGCCTCACCGCTGCCGCGCCTAAGGCGCTGGCGCGAATC
>JBEIQV010000218.1:0-5812 GCA_040376335.1 Verrucomicrobiia bacterium
GGCCAGGCGCCATACCCCCTGTTCTGTCTTGCACCGCAGAAGGTTTATCGTGCCCCGCGTGTCACCACGCGGGCGGTGGGCTTTTTCCCCGCCTTTTCACCCTTACCCGACGCAGCACGAGGCTGCTCCGGGCGGTCTGTTTTCTGTGACACTGTCTGTCGTCTCCAGCTTTCGCCGGAAACGCCCGCGGCTTCTCCGCGGCCTGCTGCCATGGTGGTGTCCGGACTTTCCTCTCGCGGGCAAAGCCGCGAGCGACCGCCGATCTTCCGCCGCCGAGTATAGATGCGCACACCAACTGCGCAAGTCTGCGCAAGGAAGAGCCGAGGTTAAGGTGCAGGCTTTGTGGAAACGCTGAATCAAGCGCGGCTTGCCTGAAAGTTTTCGGAGTAGTTTTTTGTCGAAGGATTTTGGGCCGCGAGTGGATGATTGGACGTGAGAAGTGCGGAACTTGAGCAGCGTCGTTGCATGGGGCACAGACCCGATCCCCAAATCAATCCCCGCAAACGTCCGCATCCTCCAACGCATCCTCACAGTAGAGGCTTTTTTCGAAAGCGGAGGAACTTCACAAAAAGTAAGATGACACCACCACCGAGGAAATGTCGCCCTCTACGAGCGCTTGAGCAAGTAAGCGCCGCTGTTATTTTGAGATAACTTTGGCTTCCTTTGTCTTTGCAGTTCTCTCAAACTTCGCGTGCCCGTCAATACGCCTCGCCTGCTGGCGACGCGGAGTTTGCCCGCCAGCTTCCATTTCATGAAAATACACACCTACATCCTCTTGAGTTTGATTTTAGCAGCCAGCCTTGTTGCTGGCGAACCTTCGGCGATGCCGACATATCACTTCACCAGTCCGACGGGAAAAAACTGCATGCCTTTTGATCCGAATGGCGCGGTGTTTCACAAGGGGCGCTATCATCTCGGCTACATCTATCAGGAGCACGGCAAGCATTTCTGGGGGCACGCTTCAACGACGGATTTGATCCACTGGCAAATGCAGCCGCCGATGCTTTCGCCGGGGCCGGAGGAGGGGATTTTTAGCGGTAATGCATTCGTGGACAAAAAGGGCCGCGTGGTTCTGTCCTATCACGGACTGGGACTTGGCGGAAACTGTCTCTCGGTCGCACAGGATGATGATTTGAACGTCTTCAAAAAGCTTGAGGCAAATCCAGTAATGAAAAATCCCGGGTGGGATCCGCACACGTGGGTGGAGGACGGCACCTACTATGCCATCTCGGGCGGAAGTCCCGGCAGCGGGCAACCGGCCTTTCTTTACACCAGCGCCGACGACGAACTGGCGAAGTGGACGCTACTCGGGCCGCTGATGAAACATGAGATGCCGGATGTTTTTGCGAACGAAGACATCTCGTGCCCGGACCTTTTTAAACTGGGTAATAAACACATCCTCCTTTGCATCAGCCACGCTCGCGGTGCGCGCTATTACATCGGGCGATTTATAAAGAACCAGTTTGTCGCGGAGTCGCATCACCGCATGAACTGGCCGGGTGGTGGCTGCTTTGCGCCGGAGACGCTGCTCGATGGCAAAGGGCGTCGCATCATGTGGGCGTGGGTGCTCGGCGAGCCTTCGACGATGACGCTGCCTCGCGTGCTTTCGCTGGCGGACGACGGGGTGCTACAAATCGAGCCTGCGGAGGAACTGAATGCGCTGCGCCAAAACAAACAGTCGCTGAAAGACATCGCCGTCACTGCTGGGAAGAATGTTCCAGCCGAGGGCATCAAGGGAGATTGCAAGGAACTGCAAATCACCATGGATCCGCAGCAGTCGCCGCAGTGTGGCGTGAAGGTCCGCTGCTCGCCGGACTTCATGGAGGAAACCGTCGTCACCTATGATTCCGTCCGCAAAGTCCTGCGCGTGGATGTTGAGAAATCATCGCTGAACAAGAAGAGGCTGCCAAAAACCTTTGCGATGGATTTCATGATCCCGAAAGGCGTGAGAAACCCCGTGCTCACAGCGCAGGAGGCACCGCTGGCATTGAGGGACGGCGAGAAGCTGGAACTGCGCATCTATCTCGATCACTCGATTATGGAAGTCTATGCCAACGGACGCCAGTGCATCACCCAGCGCATCTGGCCGACTCTCGATGACAGCATGGGCGTTTCCTTCTTCTCGCTTGGAAGCGATGCAAAAGTATTGTCGTTCGACGCATGGGACATGTCGCCCGTCACGATGTCTCCGCTCAAGTAATCGCTGCGCTTCCGCTCGCAAATTTCACAACGCATCCTCTACAAAAAACATCATGAAACACACACTGCTCACACTCATCGCCTGCGCTCTCGGATTGCTCACCGCTTGTGACAAGCCCGCAAGCACCTCCACTCCGCAAACACCCGAGAGCAAAGCCAAGGGCACCATCGGCGTCTCGCTCATCACGCTGGACAATCCATTTTTCAAAGTCATCGGCGACAACATCACGGCGGAGGGAAAAAAGCACGGTTACGAGACGGTCGTCCTCAGTTGCGATCAGGACCCGGCTATTCAGGGCAATCAGGTGAAGGATTTCATCGTCAAAAAAGTCCGGGCCATCGTGCTGAGCCCGCGCAATTCCAAGGCGATCATCCCCGTGATTCAGGAGGCCAACGCAGCGGGCATTCCGGTTTTCACCGTGGATATTCCGTGCAATGAGCCCGGTGTGAAAATTGTGACGCAGGTGGCGACGGATAATTTCGCCGGAGGCAAGGAGGCGGGGAAGGCGATGATCGAAGCACTCGGCGAGGCGGGTGGAAAAATCGGCATTCTCAGCGTGAAAGGGTCGGAGGCTTGCGAGCTGCGTGTGAAAGGTTTCCGGGAGGTCATTGACGGACACAATGCGGGCGGCAAGGCGAAGATTGAAATCATGTCGGAGTTGCCCTGCGGCGGTGGTGCGAAGGACGCAGGCTACAAATCCATGGAGGATATGTTGCAGGCACATTCGGATTTGCGCGGTCTCTTCGCGATCAATGACCCGGCGGCGCTCGGCGCGCGCGCTGCGCTGGAAAAAGCCGGCAAGGCGGAGCAGGTCGTTATCGTGGGATTCGACGGCCAGCCGGAGGGTAAGCAGGCGATCAAGGAGGGAAAAATTTACGCCGACCCGATCCAGTTTCCGGCGCTCATGGGCGTCAAAATTGTGGATTCCATCGTGCGTCACTCGAAGGGCGAAACGCTGCCGCCGCAGATGCTCATCCCCACCAGTCTCTATCGCAAGGCGGACGCGCTGAAGGATCCGGAACTCAAGTAGCCACCTCCGCCGCGATATGAGCGAAGGAAAATTTCTCCATGAGCTTGTCGGCTCGATGTCGCAGGGCGCGGCGGGCAATCCCACCGTGGCGATGATCGAAGCTGCGTTTGCACACCACGGTTTGCACTGGCGTTACATCAACATGGAAGTGACGCCCGATAATCTCGGCACTGCCGTGCGTGGTGCGAAGGCGATGGGCTTTCGCGGTTTCAATTGCAGCCTGCCACACAAGGTCACGGTGATTCCGCATCTCGACGGACTCGGCGAATCCGCCGCAGTGATGGGCGCTGTGAATTGTGTCGTGCTACGGGGCGAAAAATTCATCGGCGAAAACACGGACGGCAAAGGTTTTTTGAAGTCGCTCGCATCGCTCGTTGAGCCAAAGGGGAAGTCGGTCGTGCTATTCGGCGCTGGCGGCGCGGCACGAGCCATCGCGGTGGAACTCGGTCTCGCGGGAGTGAAACGGATCACCGTTGTGAATCGCTCGGAGGCGCGCGGTGTGGAACTCGTGGCTTTGCTGCGCGACAAACTGAAACTCGATGCAGAACTCGTCGTGTGGCGCGGGGACTACACGGTGCCCGCAGGAACGGACATCGTCATCAACGGCACTTCGATTGGCCTTTATGCCCCCGACGCACGACTCGCGCACGACTTGAACTCGCTCAAGCCCGGCATGGTTGTGGCGGATGTCGTCTTCAATCCCGTTCGCACCCGCCTGCTCGAAGACGCCGCCGCGCGTGGTTGCCGCGCGCTCGACGGACTCGGGATGCTCGTCAATCAGGGCATCGTCGGCGTGCAATACTGGACGGGAATCGAACCGGACGCCGTGGTGATGCGCAAAGCGCTCGAAGCCGCGATGGGCGTATGAGCGAGACCGCGCCGCTCCTCGAGATGCGGGGGATTGTGAAATCATTTCCCGGTGTGCAGGCGTTGCGCGGAGTGGACCTCAGCCTTCACACTGGTGAAGTGCTCGCTTTGCTTGGTGAAAATGGCGCGGGCAAGAGCACGCTGATCAAAGTGCTCGGCGGCGCGCACCGCGCGGACGAGGGGACGATCCAAATTGACGGACGCGAGACGCCATTTCATTCGCCACAGGACTCACGGCGCGCGGGAGTGGCCGTGATTTACCAGGAGTTCAACCTCGTTCCCGGACTCACGGCGGTGGAAAATATCTTCCTTGGTCAGGAGGTGACGCGCGCGGGATTCATAGCGCAGAAACAGGAACGCAATCGGGCCGCCGAAATTTTCAAGCGGCTCGGCGTGGAGATGGATCTCGATGCGCCGTGCCGCCTGCTCACCACGGCGCAGCAGCAACTCGTCGAAATCGCGAAGGCGCTCGCCTTTGATGCGCGCATCATCGTGATGGATGAGCCGAGTGCGGCGCTCACCTCTCACGAGGTCGGGCGATTGTTCGAGATTATCCGCGACCTCAAGCGGCAGGGAATCGGCATCATCTACATCAGCCACCGACTCGAAGAAGTTTTCACCATCGCAGACCGCGTGACGGTGTTGCGCGACGGGCGCAACGTGGGCGAACGGCCCATCGCGGACATCACACGAAACCAGATGATCGAGATGATGGTCGGGCGGGAGTTGAAGGACGAATTTCCAGCACGACAGTCGAACATCGGTGCTCCCCGACTGGAAGTCACCGGTCTGCGGCGCGGACGTGCGGTGCGCGATGTTTCGTTCACCGTTCGACGTGGAGAAATCCTCGCGCTTACCGGCTTGGTCGGCGCGGGCCGCACGGAAACGGTGCGCCTCATCTTCGGAGCCGACCCTCGCGAAGCCGGAGAAATCCGGCTTGATGGAAAGCTCCTCGCGCTCCGCTCGCCACGCGATGCGATTTCCACGGGCATCGGCTTGCTGACGGAGGATCGCAAGTTGCAAGGACTCGTGCTCGGTCACTCGGTGCGTGAAAATTTCGGCCTGCCAAATCTCACATGGTTGTCGCGTGGAGGCTTTGTGGATCTCCGCCGCGAACGCGAGGAATTTGGCCGCTATGTGGATCAATTGAAAATCAAAGTGCCGGGCCAGCAGCAACGCGCGGGGAATCTTTCCGGCGGCAACCAGCAGAAGGTCGTGCTGGCGAAGTGGCTCGCTCGAAATTGCGACGTTTTGATTTTCGACGAGCCGACGCGTGGTATTGATGTCGGCGCGAAATATGAAATTTACCTACTGATGAACGAACTCGCCGCCGCCGGAAAGGCCATCATCATGATCAGCTCCGAACTTCCCGAAGTGCTCGGCATGGCCGACCGCATCCTTGTTATGCACGATGGTCGCGTGACCGGCGAAATCGCGGACGCGCGCCGCGCGACGCAGGAGGAAGTCATGCAACTTGCCGTGGCCTGAACGTATGAAGAACTCCCGCTTTCTCGCCGACTACGGCATGGTTTTCGTCCTGCTGCTGCTTTGCGCGTATTTCAGCGTGGTGACTTACAAGGAGCAGTTCCCGACCGGGGAATCCGCTGCGGAGCAGGTGAACAAGAGCATCCACGAACAGGCCGGAAAAACTCCACGCGTGCTGGTGATTACAGGTGTTCAGCCGGGCGACGCTGAATTTGCCGACAAGCTTGCCC
>JBEIQV010000027.1:0-19234 GCA_040376335.1 Verrucomicrobiia bacterium
AGGCGAATCTCACGCCGGGCACCGGGGGCTCGAGCTTCCACTTCGGATACTCCGTCGCGCTGAGCGGCGACACGGCGCTCGTCGGCAGCCGCGATGCAAGCGCAGGCGGCCTCACCGGCGCGGGCGCGGCGCACATCTTCGTGCGGAGCGGCGCGACGTGGAGCGAGCAGCAGGCGCTCGATCCGGGCGACGGACAACTCTACGGCATCTTCGGCTGCGCGGTCGCGCTCAGTGGCGATCGGGCGCTGGTCGGCGCACCGCTCACGAACTCGTCGGCGGGCACACGCTGCGGCTCCGGTTACATCTTCACGCGCTCCGGCACAGCGTGGACGGTGCAGACGAAGGTCATGATTCCCGGCGGCACCTCGGGCGACTACTTCGGTTACGCGGTTGGCTTGAGCGGCGATACGGCGATCGTCGGTGTCTATCAGGCGGACACAGCGGGAGCCGTCGATGCGGGTTGCGCGTATGTCTTCACGCGAGGCGGAACGGTATGGACGCCACTCGCAAAACTGACCGCAAACGACGCTGCCGCTGACGACTATTTCGGGTATTCCGTCGCTGTCAGAGGAAATACGGCGCTGGTTGGTTCGATCTACGACAGGACGGCTGCGGGCACGGTCACGGGTAGCGCGTATGTCTTCGTGCGCGATGGGACGACGTGGCCGCAGCAGGCGAAGCTGGCCGCGACCGACGGTGCGGTAGGAGATCGATTCGGATGTGCTATCGCGATCGATGGAGATCGGGCTCTAGTCGGAGCATCGCGTGTCGATGGAGCTAATGGACTAGAAACGGGTGCCGCGTATGTCTTTTTGCGAACCGGGACCTCTTGGGCGGAAGAGCAGAAACTCGCGCCTGCGGCTTTGAATGCACACGACTGGTTCGGCTTCGCCGTCGCGCTCAGCGGTGACTATGCGTTAATTGGCGCGCCGCTTTCCGATGTTGGCGGAGTCGATTGGGGGTTGGTCTACGCGTTTCATCGCAATGCGCCGGAGGATGGTGGATGGACAGTGCACGGAGTGCTCAGCGCCGGCGCGGCGAACTACGATCTCTTTGGCTATGCGGTCGCGTTGAGTGGCGATACGGCGTTGATCGGCGCGCCAGATGTCAGCACGGCGGCCGGGTCTCATGTGGGGCAAGCCTTCATATTCGCGCGAAACGGCACGACGTGGGATCCGCCAGTCACCCTGAGCCCGAGCGATGGAGTGACAGATGACTTCTTCGGCACCTCCGTCGGCATCGATGGCGGTCTCGCCGCCGTTGGCTCTTATGGCGTGGACACTGTCGCGGGAGAAAGCGTGGGCGGCGTCTATGCGTTCAGGCGCACGGGGGCCGCGTGGCCGCAAGTGTCCAAGCTGCTCGCCAGCGACGGCGTGCTCCTCGATCGACTTGGCTACTCGGTGGCGGTGAGTGGGGACACGGTGCTTGCGGGGACCTACGCGCTCGAGGCCGTGCCCGGAAACAATCGCGAGGCTGCATACGCTTTCGTTGTGCCTGCACCCCCGATACCGCCGGTGCTCGCGCCGATCACGATCACCTCGACGAATGCGAACCCGCTCTATGCGCGAACTGGTGACTCGATCTCGCTCGTCTTCACTTCAGACAAACCGCTCCAGACGCCGGTGGTGACGATCGCCGGCCACTCCGTGGCGCCGGTGAATACGAGCGGCAACACTTGGAGCGCGTCTCTCGTCGTCACGGCGGGCGACCCGCAAGGGCTGGCGGCGTTTTCCATCACCGCGACCGCGCTCGATGGCACGGTCGCGGGTCCGATCACCGCGCCGACCGACGGCAGTAGCGTGAAGATCGATACGGTCGCGCCGACGCTCGGCGGTAGCTTTGCACCGCGCATGTTCTTCGTCGGCACGCCGTTGCCGGACTACGCAAGTCAGGCAGTCGTGAGCGATGTGAACTCGGTGACGGTTGTGCAGTCGCCGCTGGCTGGTTCGGCGACTGGGACGGGTTCCGTCTTTGTCAGTGTCACGGCGACGGATGTGGCAGGGAATTACACGGAAAAGGAGTTCAGCGTGACTGCGCGTCCGCTCAATCCCGCAAGCGCGCTGGTGCTGTCCAAAGGTGACCCGGTTCCCGGTGCGGGCGGGGTGAACGGTCCGCCTGCGGATGCGCTGCTCGCGAGCTTTGGCTTGCCTGCGATCGATGGCTCGGGGCGCGTCGCTTTTACCTCTAAATGGACGAGCACGACACATGGCAAGGGGAGCGGCATCTTCACCAACATGAAGTGCGTCGCTACGGTGGGTGGCCCGGTGCCGGGCGGAAGTGCGACGTTCAAGACGCTCGGCGATCCGGTGTTCGACAGTGGCTACACCGGCTTCCTTGCCACGCTCCGAGGCGTGCCAGCGGCGAACGCCGCAGCGGTGCTCAGCGACGCACCCGGCGGCACGCTCGCCGTGATCGCGCAGGCGGGCATCGCCGCACCGGGCGCGAATGGGGCGCTGTTCAAGAGCTTCAAGGCGGTCAGCGTGCAGGGGCGGAGTGTCACGGTCTTCGCGCAGTTGAAGGCGCCTGCGTCGAGCGATCTCGGCGTGTGGGTGCAGGACTCCACGCATCCGCTCACGCTCATGCTGCGAGAAGGGCAGACCATCGGCACGAAGACGATCAAGACGCTGGTCACATTTGCAGCCGGCAGCGGCTCTCCGGGGCAGGGCCGGGGCTGGGCGATGATCCCAGCGAACAAACCGCACGTGCTCGCGCTCGCGCTCTTTACCGACAAGACGCAGGCGGTGCTTGATGTTGATTTGACCGGCACTGTCACCGTGCGCTCGCAAAGCGGTGCAGGCGGTCCGGACATCGCTGATGCGAGCTTCGCCAGCTACGGCTTGCCGACGGTGAATACGGGCGGCTTCAACGGCGGCGACACGGCTTTCCTCGGCACACTCACCGTGGGCACAGGCGGCGTGACGAAAGCGAACGCGCGCGGCATCTTCGCGAATGACGGAGGCACCGTCTTCACGCCGATCATGCGCGTGGGCGATGTGGTCAGCTCCGGCGGCGCCGTGATCAGCTTGCTCAAGGATCCTGTCTTCGCAGGCGACAACAGCATCGCCTTCCCGGCCACACTCAAGGGCGGCGGCTTCAGGGGGCTGACTACGAGAACGCTGTTTTGGAAGCCGAGGGACCAGTCGCTTGATCTGCTCGCACAAGCTGGCGCGGGCAACCGACCGGTGCCCGATCTCCCGTCTGCGCAGTTCAAGACCTTCCCATCGCTAGCCATCACCACGGGCCGCGGCCCGATCTTCACCGCTACACTCGTGCCGGGTAAAGGCGGTGTGAAGGCGACGAACGCAACCGGCGTCTGGGCAATGGACTTCACACACGATATGCGTCTGCTCTTCCGCACCGGTGACACGATCGGCGGCAAGACGGTGAAAAGCTTCGCCCTGCTCAAAGCCACCGTCGGTAACATGGGCGTGACCCGTAGCTTCAACAACTCACAAGTCGTCTGGCTCGCAACCTTCACCGACAAGACCACCGCCATCATCACCACCGAGGTGCCATAGTAGTCGGCAGCCGAAACCGCTGACTGCTTTCGCTCTCTGCCGTGGACAAAGCGGCGCGGGTTTGCATTCTCGGCTCATGCCCAATTACGCCAGCGTGCTCGTGGATGAGTCCGGCGGGCGCGCGTTCGATTACGAGGTGCCGCCCGCACTCACGCTTGCCGTGGGGACGCGTGTGCGTGTGCCCGTGCGAATGCGCACCGTGCTCGGGACGATCATCGCGCTGAGCGACACCACGGAGGCGAGCGGCGTGCGACCCATCACGGATGTCGTCGGTGACGAACCGGCGCTCAGCGCGCAACTCATCCGGCTCGCGGAGTGGATGAGCGATTACTACTGCTGCCCCATCGAAGCCGCGATGCGCACCGTGCTGCCGAATGTGATTCGCAAGGCGGAGGTCGGGCACAAGATGCGGCTCTTCGCGCGGCTGGCGCGGGAGATTACGCCGGAGGAGATGACGGGCATTGAAAAGAAATCGGAACGCCAGGCCGAGGTGCTCGCCGCTTTGCGCGATGCGGGAAAGGCGATGCCCGTCACGGAGCTTTGCGAGCAGTGCGGTGCGGCGCATCAGACGATCCAGTCGCTTGCGAAAAAGGGGCTAATCTTCATCGAGCCGGAGAAAGTGGAGCGCGATCCCTACGGCGCGGAAATATTCATCGCGAACAAGAATCTCGAATTGAACGAAGAGCAGGCGACGGTGTTTGCGCGCGTGGCGCAGGCGATTGATCAGGTCGCTGCGCCTACTCCCGATACGACGCTGAAGCCTTTCCTCCTGCACGGCGTCACCGGCAGCGGCAAGACGGAGATTTACCTCCAAGCCATTGAGCGCGCGCTAAACCACGGCCTCGGCGCAATTCTGCTCGTGCCGGAAATTTCGCTCACGCCGCAGACTGTCGAGCGCTTCAAATCGCGCTTCGCCGCCACGCATCACGAAGTCGCCGTGCTGCACTCGCATCTCAGCGAAGGCGAGCGTCACGACGAATGGCACCGCATCCGCAGCGGTCGTGCGCGCATCGCCATCGGCGCGAGATCGGCGGTATTTGCGCCGGTCGAGAAACTCGGCGTCATCATCGTGGATGAGGAGCACGAGAACACCTACAAGCAGGAGGAAACGCCGCGCTACCACGGTCGCGATCTCGCGGTGCTGCGTGGGCATTTGGAAAAGTGCGCGGTGGTGCTCGGCAGCGCAACGCCTTCGCTGGAAACAGCCCACAACGCGGCGACTGGAAAATACGAACTGCTCCGCCTCACGATGCGTGTGGACGATCAGAAAATGCCGTTCATCCGCATCGTGGATATGCGCATGGAGGCGAAAAAATCCTCGCCCATCCTCAGCGATCCACTCAGCGCCGCCATCACCAAGCGGCTTGAGAAAAAGGAGCAGGTGATTCTTTTCCTCAACCGCCGCGGCTTCAGCACCACGCTTCTCTGCGGCAAATGCGGTTACGTCGCCGAGTGTCCGAACTGCTCCGTGTCGCTCACTTTCCATAGAGCTACGAACCGCATCGTCTGCCACATCTGCGGCCATCTCGCCGTCGCGCCCACGAAGTGCCCGGACTGCAAGGACCCCGGCATCAAATACAGCGGCACCGGCACGGAGAAGGTGGAGGACGCAGTGGCGAAGTTTTTTCCAAAGGCCATCGTGCGACGCATGGACGCCGACGCGATGCAACGGCGCGAGGCCTACCGCGAGACGCTTGATGCGTTTCGCACAGGGAAAATAGACATTCTCGTCGGCACGCAGATGATCGCGAAGGGGCTGCATTTTCCGAACGTCACGCTCGTCGGAATCGTCAACGCCGACATGGGCCTGCACCTGCCGGATTTTCGCGCGAGCGAACGCACATTCCAGCTTCTCACGCAAGTCGCAGGACGTGCCGGACGCGGCGATGTGGAGGGCGAGGTCGTCGTGCAAAGCTACACGCCTTTTCATCCGGCAATTCAGTTTGCGCGCCATCACGACTTCACCGGTTTTTACGATCAGGAGATCGAGTGGCGTGAAAAAATGGGACAGCCGCCGTTCACGCATTTCGTGCTCATCACCGTGCGCTCACCACACCAGCAGCGCGCGCAACTTTCTATCGAGACGCTGCACAGGCGCTTGAAGGAAGTGCTGCCGAAGGGCGTCACGCTCGGCGAGCCCTCCCCCGCTCCGCTGGAGAAATCACACGGCAACTTCCGTTTTCACCTGGCACTCCGCACACGCGCCGTTCTCAAGCTCAGTCGCGCTCTGCGCACCGTGCTAGATAAGCTGACTTGGCCCGAGGACGTCTTCGTCGTCGTGGACGTGGACGCGCACCACTTGCTGTAAACACTACGCCGGAATAACCGCCTGCTCGTCGCCTCGCTTGACCTCGGTGCGAAGGTCGCGACCACCGCGCTTGCTCCACCAGAGGACGACAGGCGCTGCGATGAAGATGGACGAATAGGTGCCCACGAGAATGCCGATGAGCATCGTAAGGGCGAAGTCTCCGAGAACCGGACCGCCGAAGAAGTAGAGGATGATAGTGGTGATGAACGTGATACCGCCAGTGAGGATCGTGCGGCTCAGGGTCTCGTTGATGCTCGCATTCATGATCTGCGTAATGCTTCCGGCACGCCCATTCTTGATTCCCTCGCGGATGCGGTCGAATACGACGATCGTGTCGTTCACCGAGTAGCCCGCGATGGTGAGGATCGCGCCGACGATCACGAGCGAAAGCTCGCGACCCAGCAACGAAAAGACGCCAATGGTAATGATGACGTCGTGCAGAAGCGCCACGAGTGCGCCGATTGCAAAGGACAACTCGAAGCGCAAGGTGACATAGATGAGGATGCCGACCATGCCGAGCGCCAGCGCGACGATTGAAGAGCGTGCAAGCTCCTTGCCGACGAGCCCACCCACCTTGTCCACACCGCTCGTCTCGAACTTCGCCTCGGGAAACTTTGCGATGAGTTCCGGGGCGATCTTCTCGGCGGAGTTTTCCCTCTCGCGGATGACTAGAAACTCGGCTGCGGCAGATTTCTCGATTTGCACCGAGGCGTCTGCAAATCCGATTTCTTTGATGACTGTGCGGACTTTTTCTAGTGATGGCTGGTCACCACGGGCCTGCATGGTGAGGCGGTCGCCTCCACGGAAATCTACGCCGAAATTCTTCTCCCCGCGCATCGCAAAGATGCCGAGCGACGCCAGAATGATGATGACCGATCCGGCAATTGCGATTTTTCGCCTGCCCATGAAATCGAAACGCGTCGCCGGGATGAGATCCACCATGGTGATGCGTTTGATAAAGCCCTTTTCCAAGCCCCACGCGAAGAGGTTCCGCGTGACGATGAGGGCGCTGAACAACGAAGCAATGACGCCGATGATCAGCGAAACCGCGAAGCCACGGACCGGCCCGCTCGCCTGCCAGAACAAAATTCCCGCCGTGATGAGCGTGGTAATGTTCGAGTCAATAATCGCGGAAAACGCCTTGTCGTAGGCGGCCTCCAAAGCAGCCTTCAGACTCTTGCCGGCGGCCTGTTCTTCACGGAGTCGTTCGTAGATGAGCACGTTGGCGTCAATGGCCATGCCGAGTGTGAGCAGGATGCCCGCGATGCCGGGCAGCGTGAGCACTGCGCCAAACATTCCCATGGCACCAAAGAGCATCAGCCCAAAGACGATCAGCGCTACGTTTGCGACGATCCCAGCGAAGCGATAGTAGAGTAGCGTCAGGACGAGCGTAAGAATGACACCAAGTTTTCCCGCAAGGATGCCGCTCTGAATAGCATCCTGACCGAGAGAAGCAGATGTGTTGCTCTTGGAGAGGATCTCGACCGGGTTTGCCAGCGGGTTAAGTAATGCGCTCGCAACGCTGCGGGCCTCCTCTTCGTCGCGATCTCCGGTGATTACGGCGCTGCCGCCAGAGATGCCGCCTTTATCCATCGCCTCATCAGAAAGCCCCGCAGCTTGAATGACCACCTTGTCCAGCATGATGGCAAAGCGCTCGCGCTGCCGTTTGTTCTGCGCCATGCGCTGGGTGACTTTGGTAAAAAGCTCTTCGCCTTCGCTATTGAATGCGAGGTGAATGTCCCACCCGCCCATATTGCCTATCATCACACCGGCTCCGCTGATTTTGTCGCCGGAAATTTCCACTTTCTTGCCAACGATGATCTTATCCACGACCGGCTTGCCTTTTTCCTTGTGGTGGTATTCCACCACCTCGTATGCGGGATCGAGGATGGATGTCTTTGCCTCGACCTCCCTCAGCAGCATTTCGCTGTTGGGATGCACCATTCGGAATTCCAGCTTCGCGACTTTCTTGAGTGTGTTCTCCCAACGTTGCGCGTCATCCGGGCCAACTCCGGGCAGCTCGATGATGATGCGATCTGGCTGACGCGGTTGTATGACCGGTTCACCGATACCGCCCGCATCAACGCGCTTGCGGAATGTTTCGATCGCACGATCGAGCGCATCCGGACTGAAGGCGCGCTCCTTTCCGTCCGGCCCGATTTCGGGCTTGAGTTGCAGGTCAAATTTGAGGCCTCCGCGCAGGTCAATACCCTGCCCGATCTTTCCACGCACAGTCCGTTTGCCATCCGCGTCAAACTGATCGAACGCCGGCACAAAAGAAACGACGGCAAGATAGGTCATCATCACCGTGAGCACCGTCCCGCTGATACGCTTCACTCGCTCCGAGAGCGAAGAGAGATACCAGATGAACAAAATGAGCAGCGCAAATCCGATGGTGAACAGCGCCCACGGTTCGAGCGTCATAAAACCGATTGGGAGTGATGAGAGAGACATGAGAGTGTTGGCTTAGGCTTCTTTGACTTCCTTGGGGAGCACGATGGTGACGGCGGATTTGTCCACAGTGAGTTTCACATTGTCGTCCACCTTGAGGATGAACGTGGAGCCGTCCTTCACGTTGGAAATGATGCCGTGGATGCCGCCGATGGTGACGACCTTGTCGCCTGTCTTCAGCCCCGCGATTTTGGCGGCGAGTTCCTTCTGCTTCTTCTGCTGCGGGCGAATCATCAGCACCCACATAACGACCATGATGGCACCAAACCACATGAGCGTGCCACCCATATCCGGTTGTGGCGGGGCGGGGGCAGCGGGCGCAGTGGCTTGAGCGATGAAAGTAAGCAGAGCAGTAGGCATGGTTTAGAAAAAGGGCGCGCAGGCTATGCGGCGAAGCCCGTTTGTCCAAGGTTTTCCTCTGTGCGCGTCACGGCTCCATCGGAACCACGGGCCCACAGAGCCATTTCCCTCCTTTTTAAAATGGAAAACCAGCCTGCCTCAGACCTACGCGATGCGTCCGTCGTGGATCTCCAGCATCCGGTCGCCGCGCTTGGCGAGTTGCGTGTCGTGGGTGACGACGATGAGCGTCCTGCCTTCGGATTTCACCAGCTCCAGCAGCAGTTCTACGATGGTGCCTCCGGTTTTTGAATCGAGGTTGCCGGTCGGTTCGTCGGCGAAAATCACGCGCGGATTGTTGATGAGTGCCCTCGCGATGGCCGCGCGCTGCTGCTCGCCGCCGCTGAGTTCACTCGGCAAATGCTGGAGCCGGTCGCCGAGTCCCACGCGGACGAGCGCGGCTTCGGCGGCAGCTCGGTCGGGCTTTCCGCCGATCATCGCGGGGAGCATCACGTTTTCGAGCGCGGTGAGTTCCGGGAGCAGGTGGTAGGCTTGAAAGACGAAGCCGAACGCGGTGTTGCGCACCTTCGCCAGCGCGGCCTCGCTCTGCGTGTAGAGGCTCTGGTTTTCGTAAAAGACCTCGCCGCTTTCGGGACGCTCCAGCCCCGCGAGTGTGTAGAGCAGCGTGCTTTTCCCCGCGCCGCTTGCGCCGCAGAGGAAGACGGATTCGCCCGCCGCGATTTCGAGTGTGATGCCGCGCAGCACTTCGATGGTGCGTTTGCCCATGAGAAAGGAACGGCGAAGGTCGCGAGCGGAAATGTGGGCTGTCATACGAAGGGCGCGGACGCTAGCGGCCCGACCCGCGCCGGGCAACTACGGCGTGAGGCACGTCACTTTTCCAAATAAGAGCTTTTCTAAGTTTCCGCGTTCTTCTCGTATATCCCGCCTCTATGAATCGCATCCTCACCATGCTCACCGCTTCCATCGCCACCGTCGCTTTTGCCGACGATAAACCAGCGAAACCACTCGGCTATCAAGACACGCCCATCATCCCCGGCACCAAATGGCACGTCCATGACGGCGAGCGCCCGCAGCCCAAAGTCGTCACGCCCGGCGAACCCAGCACGCAGGCCAAAGTCGGCACCGCACCCAGCGATGCAGTCGTCCTCTTCGACGGCAAGGACGTGAGCAAATGGCGCAAGGGGAAAGACCAGGACGCCACGTGGAAAGTCGAAAACGGCTACATGGAAGTCCGCGGCGGCGACATCACGACCCGCGAAGAATTCGGCCCCGACGTCCAGTTGCACCTCGAATTCGCCACCCCGCCCGCCTCCGGCAACGGCCAGGGCCGCGGCAACAGCGGTTGCTTCCTCTTCGGTCGCTACGAAATCCAAATCCTCGATAGCTACCAAAACCCCACCTACCCCGACGGCCAAGCCACCGCCATCTACGGCCAGACGCCCCCGCTCGTGAACGCCTCCCTCAAGCCCGGCGAATGGCAGACCTACGACATCATCTTTGAAGGCCCGCGCTTCAACGAAGACGGCACCGTCGCCAAACCCGCCGTCGCCACCGTCCTCCACAACGGCGTGCTCACGCAAAACCACACCGTCCTCCTCGGCGACACCCCGCACAAAACCGTCGGCAAATACAACAAGCACGGCGAAAAAGGCTCCATCAAACTCCAGGACCACGGCAACCCCATGCGCTTCCGCAACCTCTGGATCCGCGAACTCAAACCCGTGGACTCGCAGTAACCACCCACTTCAAACCGAGAAAGGAGCGGCGGCTAAAAACCTCCGCTCCTTTTTCTTTGTGAGGATAGAGCGCAGGGAAATAATCTGCCTGCCTCTACTTCCCTTCCCTCTTGATGATCGAGTTAAACACATCGCGAATGACCATCTTGGCCGGAAGAACAATATCGCGTTGAGCCATATCGTATGTCTTCCCCGCTTCATAGGCGTCGGCGATGTCGTAGGTCTTGGCGTAAGCGATAATCTTCGGCATGACGGCTCTAGCATACTCCTTGTCGTGTTCGGGGATGTGTGGGTCGGCCAAACAAATATCCAACTTCAATAGATGTTCGAGGAGCGTCTGTTCGAGGATGTAAACGTAAGCAAGCTTCGGATCCGTAATCCGCTGGTCGGGGATATTCTTGCGGATGCCGGTGAGCGCGCTGCAAGTGCAAGCAGCTTCGTAAGGAAGCGTTGTTCGCAAATAAGAAGCCCAGCGGTGTTCGGCTTCAGCTTCGTAGTGGAAGCCGAAGCGAGCAAGAACGCCTGCTCCTCGGAAATAGAGAAAAGCTCCGAGCGAGCCAAGAAACAGCAAAGCGAGAACTATTCGTCGTGGGGTTGGCATGGTCATCGGATGGGAGTGGGTTTTGGGCTCTTTAGCAAAACGAAATTAGGTGGTGCCACCACGAAGGATGCAACCCCTACAGGGTAGGTTGCATTTTGAAACAAAGACCCAGGGTAGCTCGTGCCTCGCAACCGCTGGGCTGGATGATTTGAACGCCGTTGGCGTTCCAGACGGGGGTGTCGAAAAACTTTCGCCTCTTGCACACAAAAGCGGCAGGGTGCGGCGTTTCATCCTACAATAGGCCCTGTCCATGTTTGCCACACACGCCGATGAACCCTGGCACCGCTGCTACCGCGAGCTTGCTCCGAAGCTCCTCCTTTTCGCCCGCCAATGGATGCCCTCGCAGGCGGATGCGGAGGACGTGGTCCAGGCGGCGTTTGTGCGGTTTTGGAAGAAGCACCCGGCGGCGGAACGCGAGCACTATCCGCTGCTCTACGCGGCGGTGCGCACCATCGCGCTGGATACGTTGCGGGGAAATGACCGGCGCATCCGCCGCGAAAATGCGCCCGAGGCGGAGGTGCCGCGCGATGGCGATCCGTGCTTTGACATCGCGATGGAGCAGGCGGAACTGGCCGTGGTGGTGGACCACTCGCTGCGCCAGCTCCCCGGTGAGCAGCGCGAGGTGGTGGTGCTCAAGCTGTGGGGCGATCTCACTTTCCAGGAAATCGCCGACATGCTCGGCGCTCCGCTCAACACCGTGGCGGCCCGCTACCGCTACGCGCTGGATAAATTGCGGGAACGCATGACGACTTATGAACGATCCTGACTTTGAAAATCAGCTCCGAAGCATCCAGCCTTCGCGCCCGACGCGTTCGCTGGAGGAACGCATCGCCCGCGATCTCGCGCCCGCTCCCGTGGTGAGCGCTGGGGTGATCCCGAAGAAGTCGCTGCTCGAAAGTCTGCTGCCCGCGTTTGGCTGGGCCGGCGTGGGCGCGGCGACTGCGGTGGTGGTAATGCTTTCGCTGAACCTCACCGGTGCTATCGGCCCGCAGCCGCCCGCTCCGCAAATCAATCCCGCGCCCGCTGTGACGAAGGCGGAGAGCGCGGAGAATGCGACCGTTCGCAGCGAGGTGGTGGATGCGAGCGAGGAGGGTTTTGTGGACAACGGCGCGCAGGGCGTTTCGCGCGTCGTGCGCTATAACTCCATCGAGCGCCACAAATGGACGGACGCCAGCGGCGCAATCACTCTCGTAGAAATCCCGCGCGAAGACGTCGTCCTCGTGCCAGCCAGCGTGCAATAAATGAAAACACCACATCACATCCTCATCGCCGTCGCCACCGCCGTGTGCACCGGCCTCCTCCTCGCCCAGCAGGACGGCGAAAAGAAACCCGCACCGCCGCAGCAACCGCCGAACGAAGACACGCGCCCGCCGAATGGTCAGCCACGACCGGATGGACAATTTCAGCAACGCCCGGATGGCTTCCGCCCCGAGGGAGAGCGCCCGCCTTTTCCCGAAGGCAACGGGCCGGATGACCGGCCATTCCGCCCCGAGGGATTTCGCCCGCAGCAGGGAAATCGTCCACCGCGCCCTGATGATGGGAATTTCCCCAACCGCCCGAACAACGGCCCGCAAGGCCCGGACCCGCGACAGAATTTCCAGCCCGACCAGCGTCCGACGCTTCCTGCGGGACAAAGACCGGGCGTCTTCCCCGCCAACCAAGGCCCGAAAATTCCGCAGCCTTACCTCGGCGTCATCGCGCGCTCGATCCCGCCGGAGTTTGCGTCGCACTTGAAAATCCCCGAAGGCTCCGGCCTTGTCGTGGACAACCTCCTCGATGACAGCCCGGCGAAGACAGCCGGCCTTGCCCGCCACGACATCATCCGCCTTTTCAACGACCAACTTCTCATCAACGAAGGCCAGCTCGAAGGCCTCGTGCGCCTCGCGGGCAAGGACAAGGAAATCGCGCTCACCATCCTGCGCGCAGGCGAGGAGAAAAAACTCACGGTGAAGCTCGGCGAAAAGATGATGCCCGAGCGGCGGCCCTTCGGCGACCGCTTCGGTGGAGGCGGACAGCAATTCGGCCCGGATGATTTTCAGCAGCCGGGACAACGCCCGCAGCTCAACCGCCCAAATGGCGACGTCGCATCATTCAACGCCCCGCGCTACGACGCCGACCGCGCGCGTGTCATGCGCAAAGACGACAAAGGCCTCTTCGAGCTTTCGCACTTCAATGGCCACGCGTTCTTCACCGCGCGCGACGACAAAGGCGAGGTGCTGTGGAAAGGCCCCGTGGACACCGCCGAGCAGCGCAGCGCCATGCCCGAACCCGTCCGCAACAAGCTCAACGAAATCGAACGCAGCAAGCCGCTCGACCGCGTCGCTCCCGAACCCGCGAAGCCCGCAGAGCAAAAACCTTGAGCCGGTCAAATGGGCCACATAGGCCGGTTCACACCCCGCCCTCGAGTGAGGTGCGGGGTGAATTTTTCGCTATGATGCTGTTTTCTGCGTCAGCTCGGTGCGCAGTTTTTCGCTAGCCTCGATGGTTTTTGAAAGCAGCGCGGGCACCGTGGGGCGGGGCTGGGCGCGGACGTAGAGTTGGTAGGTGAACAGGCTGCGCAGGAATGGAATCCGGCAGAGGAAAGTGTTGATCGCCATGACGATTTTGCCGAGGACGCCGTTCCCGATGACCTTCGGGAATGGCGCGGGAATGCCGCGCATTTCGATCACGTTATAGCCAGTCTGCTCGAAGAGTTCGCGCAGGGAGTTGCGCGTGAAAAGGCGCGTGTGCGTGCGATCCAGGATGCCTTTGCGTCCGTAGTTGAACTGGCCGAGCAACAGCATGAAGCGTGTGACGAAGAATGCGATGTTTGCAGTGGTAAGGACGATCTCCGGGCGCTTGTGCCCGGCCTTTTCGCGGAGCATTTCCATGAAAACCTCGGGGTCTTTCAGGTGCTCGATGATGTCGAGCATGAAGACTTGGTCGTAGTCCGAGATATCCACCGGCACCGGCTCGGCCTCAATGTCCCACTTGCGGTAATCCACGTTCGGCTTCGTGCTTTTATCGGGTGAATACTGATCGAGCCCGGTGACGTGCGCCGCTTTCTCCGCCATGATCTCCGCGACGTAGCCGCGACCACATCCGATATCGAGCAAACGCGCTCCGGGTTTGACGGATTTGATCGCACGCTCGTGGCTGCTGTCGTAGCCGAGCTTGAGGTCGTAAGTCTCCTCGACTGGGCCAACGTCGAACTTGCGGTCGTAGAGCAGATTCTTGCTGTGGAGCTTTGCGCGCACGACTGCCTTGCAGCAGTCCCACGCGTATTTCATCCCGTTCACGCGGCAGATTTCGTCGCCGTAGAATGTGGGGATCGGCAGCTCGACGATGCGCATTCCAGCAAAGTGAAGCTGGATGATGATGTCGGTGTCGAAATGGAAGTCGTTCGCGTTTCTCTCGAAGGGAAGTTTTTTCAGCGCCTCGACAGAATAGAGCCGGTAGCCGCTGTGAAATTCGCTGAGGTTCGTGCCGAGGACGAAATTCTCAAAGGTGGTGAGCACCTGATTTCCGATCCATTTGTAAAGCGGCATCCCACCGGCGAGCGCGTCTGATTTGCGCATCATGCGCGATCCGAAAACGGCGTCAGCCTCGCCCTTGATGAACGGCTCAATGAGGTCGGGCAATTTTTCCGGCGCATACTGGCCGTCGCCATGCACGAGCGCGACGATGTCGAAGCCGTTGTCTATCGCGTAGCGGTAACCGAGTTTTTGATTGCCGCCGTAGCGCTGGTTCTCGGGATTGCGCAGGATGGTGATGCGGAAGCCGCTCTCGCGATTCGCGTGCTCCAGCCCAGCGGCAAACGTGTTATCCTTCGATGAGTCATCAATGATGAGCACTTCGACGTTCGGATTCCGCAGTTCCGCCGGGATGCGACTGAGAACGCTGCTGATGGTGGTCTCGGCGTTGTAAGCGACGATAAAGATGAGGACGCGCTTTTGCGCAAAATCAATTGGCATGGTTGGGCGCGGGAAGCATAGCCAGACGCGTGCCGCCGTCGAGCTTTGGGGAAAATGGAGTCAGCTTGCACATTTCGCGACTAGCCTTTGATGACGTTGACCAATTTAAGGAGGTCGGACGGCACTAGCTCGTAGAGTGCATGCGACGGGTTCGTCGCAAAAATGGAATACTGGCGGAATTCGTAAACACAGAGCGCAGCGATGAGCACTGTTGCGCCGAGCCATTGCCGGTGACCGAGCCGTGAACAGAGATGCCACACCATCGCAAACGCGGCGGTGCGCAGTGGCAGTTCCCAGATACTCGCATAGCGGAGATTCATTCCGTATTTCACGTTGCACATGATCAAGTAGCTCCCCGCGACGAAGAGCGCGAGGAAGGCCAGTTCGCGCCGCTGCGGAACGAGAGCAAAGAGAGCACCGAGCGCGAGCACGAGGACGATGGGGCTCACGGTCATTATATCGAGCAAGTAGCGATACCACGGTCCGTCGCCAGTTTGCTGCGCGTAGGGCAGGTTTTGAGCCTTTGCCACAAGCGTCTGATACACTCCGATAAACGGCTCGAAGCCGCCAGCTAGCACCACAAGCACAAGAACACCAGTCGCAGGCCCGATGACGCTGAACGTTAGGAAGCGTGGCGTAACAGTGCCATATTTGAGCCACCGATTTGCGAATACGACAATAGCAAGCGCGCAATAAACGAAGAACGAGTTTTCCTTCGTCATCACCATCAGCGCGAGGCAGAGCGTGTGCGCGGCGAGCCATCCGCGATTCGCAGGCGCTCGTAGGCACTCCCACGTCGTCCACAGACACATCATCGCCCAGAAAGTAAAGAAACCGTCCACTATCGCGTGCTGGCTGAGATGAAGCTGGATGGGATCACACGCCATCAGCGCAAGCACGCCCAGACCGGCACCGCGTCCGAGCATCCGCCACGCACAAAGCCCGCCTGCAATCATGAGCAGTATGCTGAAAAAGAACGCGACTTGATGTAGCGACGCGAGCGAGGGATCGCGGTGATCCGCATCGCGCGAGCGTTCCTGACTGCCCCAGTCATCGGGCTTCATCCGCCACTCCTTCCCCAGTTCGGCCATCGGCAGCGGTGGCGCATCGCCGTAGCGCGCTGTTTTCCACAGCCACGACGTGTAAATGTAGAGGAAGCGAGTTGGCGGCAGTTCGCATTCGGTGCCCGGCTTCGCCTGGGTGCGGAGAAAAAGACTCGTGAGCGACGGCATCGCGCCTGCACCAGATCCGCTGACTTTAAACTCCCATGCCTGAAGAGACTGGTCGCGCTGGAAAACACCAACCTGCTGCGTCCCTCCATCCATGAGGTTGACGTAACGGCGGTAGAGCAGTTCGTCGAAACCGGTTTTGCGCCACGAGGCACATTCCCACATTCGCGCAGCAGTGCCGGCAAGCGCGATGAGCGCGAAGAGAATCCAGAATATGCGCGCCGACAAAACGGGCGCGCTCTCGTTGGGCTGATTGAGAGTGGACATGGTTGGGCTGTGTTTGGCTTTAAGCAGAGCCCGCGCCAGCATCCTTCGCACGCTCTTTCAAGACGCGCATTGTGAGCCAGACGAGGCAGCCGATTAAAACAATCCAAGGGAGCATTTGCCACGGCCCCCAGAGTGCGATGTGCGGGTTGTCCGAGCGCGCAAGGTCCCAAGGTTTCACCCACGGCGGCGTCCACGGATCGCCTCCAACAATTTGCACGCGGTCAGTGCGCACGTTCGCGGTCACGTTGTAAAAGACGAAGAGAAACACCGATGCCGCCGCCGTGACCGCCGCCGACCAGCGCGGCGTGGCGACGAGGAGAAACGGCGCGAGCCACACGAAGTATTGCGGCGCAACTCCCGCAGCGCATACGAAGAACAGCGCCCACACCCACGCAAGCGTGGTGAAAAGCCCAAGTGCATCCGCTTTTCTCCGCAGCCACGAGATCACGATCACGCCCGCGATGATGCCCCATTTGCAGACAGCCATGACGAGCATCTGCGCCGATGTGAGTTGCTCAAAGCCGACCTTCTGAAAAACATCCGCGCCAGTTTGCTTGAGGCACCAGCTCACTCCCCAAATGCCCCAGTAGCCCTGATAGCCGAGCACGTTTCCGAGAAACTCACGCGGCGCTCCGAACAAAGCGGAAGACCATCCAGCGAGCGTGACGAGCAATGCACAGAGCAGAAAAGAGCCTATCCCGCCACTACGCCACAAACAGATAGCAACGACTGGATAGAGCAATAGGACAGACAAATAGACGATGCCATCGGCAGACAAAACGTCGGCCGTATCGCCAACGTGTAGACGCCATAATAAGCCGAAACATAAAACACAGAATGAGAGCAACAACAGGGCAGCCAAGCGGATTACGCTGCGGGGGCGCCACGCGCCCCGATACCACCACCACGCGGCGAAGACCGGACCAAGCAGCAGTGGCGCGACTTTCACATTGCACGCGAGGCCGAGCGCGACACCGCAAAGCGCGGGCTTGTTTTCCAGCGCAAGCCACGCGGCGACGAGCAGCAGCAGCGCGAGCACCGAATCCACATTCCCATGAAAGCCCGAGACCATAAACGCCACCGGACTGAGCACAAAAACGCCTATCGCCCACCACGGCGGCCCGCCGGTGATGGCGCGGATTCGGAACAACACAAACACCGCGAGGAAGTCGGCGATGATTCCCGGCAGACGCAGCAAAAACGGGAGCAGTTCCATTTTCATCTGCGTGCCCGGCTCGATGCGCTGGAGCAGCGCGGAGTAGTAGCCCACGAGCGGCGTGTGATTGAAAATCGTCACCGTCTTGTAGGTGTGCGCGAGGCCGTTTTCGTTGATGCGCTTGCCGAAGCCGTAAAAGAATACCGTATCGTTCGTGCCCGTAGTCGTGCCTGCGCAATATAGCTTTGCCACCAGCGCGATCAGGGCCGCGAGGAGAATGATTCGTTTGGGCTGCATCTGCCGCACCCATAGCAGCCGCCATGCGCGGGCGGACAGTGCAAAGTGCGCGTGCTACTTCGCCGCCGCACTCACGAGTTTGCGAATCAGATCCTCCCACGTCACGCGACCGAGCGGCGTGACGCCTGAGCCGCGCACGATGGCGACGTTCGTGCGGGCTGCGCGCAATTTTCGCAGCACGCTATACGCAGGCTCCTGCGCGGCGACGGTCACGATGCGGCGCTGATAGACGCCTACATTCACATCGCGCCGACCTTCGATGAGCACCTCGAACGCGCTCACCACGCCGGTCACACTGCCGTCGTCGCCGCATACGAGCCAGCGATCCTGATGCAGCCGCGCGCTCTTCTCCAGCAACTCGCTCACTGGCGCATCGGCGGTGATTGAGCGCGCAGGATCGAGCGCCACCATCACATCGCGCGCGGTCACAGCGCGGAAATCCACCACGTCCGTAATCATCTCGCGCTCGGTCTTCGTAATGGTGCCCGTCCTTTCGCCCTCGGCAGCGTAGTAGCGGAAATCTTCGCGCCCGAGGAAAAGGCGCTGCTGTTCGATGGGACGGCGACCAAAAAAGAGTTTCTGCACCACTTCACCGACAAAGTGCATCGGCGCGAGCAGCACGTCCGCGAGGCGCAGCGGCTCGGCGAGTGCGGCGAGCGCGCGATACGGGAAACGGCGGAAGAGCGACTTCGGCAGCAGTTCGAGGCCGAGCAGATACACGGGCAGATAAAGTGCGAGCGCGACGTAGTAGCCGCGTCGTCCGAGCACGTCGTGCAGTTGGTCGCAGACGAGGACGAGCGCGAGAATGTTCGAGAGATTCGTGACGACGAGCACCGTGATGAGCAGTCGCTCGGGATGCGCGAGCAGTCGCTGGAGCTTGAGCGCTGCGCGTTCGCGCTGTTTAGCGCGGTGTGCGAGACGCACGCGATTCACCGAGAGAATTCCCGCCTCGATTCCACTGAATACGAACGACACGACGAGACAGAGCGCGATGATGAGCCAGATCATTCCTCCACCTCCTCCCAAGTGTCGCGTTCGAGCTGCACTTCATCCACGCGCTTGCGTGAAACACGCCGCACGACCGCGCGCACCGAGCCGATGCGCAGTTCCTGCCCCGCCTTCGGGAGCTGGCCGAGCTGGTTGAAGATAAGCCCGCCAATCGTATCAATGCTCCCCTCCTCCTCGAACTTCACGCCGAGTTCCTCCTCGATGTCTTCGAGCCGCGCACTACCGCTCGCGAGCAGGCGCCCATCGCCGATGGATTCGAGATACAATTTCGCCTCCGCCTGCGGCACTGCGTCGCTGATGATCTCCTCCACCAAATCCGCCAGCGTCACCACACCTTCCACGTCGCCGTGTTC
>JBEIQV010000188.1:0-6640 GCA_040376335.1 Verrucomicrobiia bacterium
GCGAGCACGCCAGACGAGTCGCATACCGATGCTCCCGCCGACACTTCAGCAGCCCCTACCCACGATGCGCACATGGAAGCACTCGCGGCGACGCCGATAGATGATGCAAAGGTTGTGAGCGTCCCGGAAAACGTCGCACCAGTCGAAGACGCAATTCACGCGGTGGCCTAACCAATGATGCTCTCACAAAATAGCAACCAACCCGACGACCCACTACTGAAGTGCCTAGAAGATGTGGCGATCCGCCACGGCATGGCGCTGAATCGCGACGCAGTGCTCGCGGGGTTGCCACTGGAGCGCGGACGACTCACGCCGGGGCTGCTCTTGCGCGCAGCGCACCGTGCGGGATTTCGGGCACGACTCGTGGAACGTCCAATCCACCGACTGCCGAAAGCCGTCTTGCCGGCGATCCTGCTACTTGAAGGAAATCGAGCGGGAGTGCTCGGCCCGTGCGAGCAGCATGGGGAGGTGAGTTTTCACGCATCAGGCAACGGACAGACGGACGCCACGGAGGAGGAACTGAAACGCAGCTACACCGGCTTCGCGGTGCTGCTTCATCCGCATGTCGCGGATGCGGAGGAACAGCGCCCCAGCCCACATTCATGGTTCTGGAATACGATGTGGAAATTTCGCGGCTACTACTCGCGGCTGATCCCGGCGGCGCTCATGTTAAGCGTGCTGGCGCTGGTGATGCCGCTTTTCACCCTGCTCGTGTATGACCGCGTGGTGCCCAACGATGCGACCGAGACGCTGTGGGTGCTGGCCCTCGGCGTCGTGCTGGTTTTCGCATTCGAGTATTTGCTGAGGCTTGTGCGCGGCAGGGTGCTGGAGCGGGCAGGCCGCGAGATGGACATGGTGCTGGCGAGCACGCTCTACGAGCAAATCCTCTCCATCGAAATGCAGGCGCGTCCACCGTCGGCTGGCGTGCTGGCGGCCCGCACAAAGGCGTATGAAGCGGTGCGCGATTTCTTCATGTCGGCCAGTATGCTCGCGATTGTGGATCTGCCTTTTTCGATAGTGATGATCGCGGCGGTGTTTTTCATCGCAGGGCCGGTGGGTTGGATTCTGGTCGCGGCGGTGGCGGCGGCGGTCGGTTTTGGCTTGCTCATGCAGGTTCCGCTGCGGCGCTCGGTGGTGGCGTCGTCGGAGGACGGCGTGGAGCGCCAGGCGATGGTATCGGAGACGATCAACGGGCTGGAGTCGGTGAAGGGCGCGGGCGCGGAGGGCGCATTGCAGCACCGTTTTGAGAACATGGTCAGCACCTCGGCGGAGAAGGACGTGCATATGCACTGGTATGGGCTGCTGGGGACTTCGACCACGGCGGTGCTGATCAATCTGACTACGGTCGCGATGGTGGTGGCGTGCGTGTATCGCGTGAAGGCGGGAGAGATGACGATGGGGGGGATCATCGCGACGGTGATGCTCGGTTCCCGCACGATGACGCCGATTGCGATGGTGGCCGGACTGATGACGCGGCTTCAGCAATCGCTCCAGGCGCTGCGCAGTCTGAATACGGTGATGGCGCTTCCGCGAGAGACTGGCGGGAACCGGAAATTCATCCAGCGAAGCGGCTTCAATTTTCACTATACGCTGGAGAATGTGACGGTGAAATATCCCGCTCAGCACATCCCTGCGCTGAGCGGGCTGAATCTACAAATCCGGCAAGGCCAAAGGGTCGCGCTGCTTGGGCGGATGGGCTCGGGCAAGACGACTCTGCTGCGCCTGCTGGCGAAGATTTACGAGCCGACCGAGGGCAGGGTGCTGCTCGATGGCGTGGACCTCGCGCAATACCACCCGGCGGTGGTGCGGCATGGGGTCGGTTTCCTCGCGCAGGACGCGACGGTTTTTCGCGGGACGATCCGCGAGAATGTGGCGCTCAGTGCGCGCATGGCGACGGATGAGGAGGTGCTGACGGCGATACGGCTGGCGGGACTGGAGGATTTTGTGAAAAGGAACCCGCAGGGAATCCACGCGCCAGTGGGAGAGCAAGGCTCGCTGCTCTCCGGCGGGCAGCGCCGCGCGCTGGTCCTCGCCCGCTGCTTCCTCACGCGGCCACGGCTGCTCCTGCTCGATGAGCCGACGGCGAACATGGATCCGCAGAGCGAGAAGGAGTTCGTGCAATCGCTGAAACGTTACCTCGATCAGGACACGCGGCACACGCTGGTTCTGTCTGCGCACAAGACCAGCCTGCTCGCGCTGGTAGATCACATCATCGTGCTGGATCAAGGCCGTCTCTTCGCCGCCGGGCCGAAAGCCGATGTGCTAGCGAAGCTCAACAACCAGGCCGCCGCGAAGCCCACCCCCGATGGCGGGAAAATGAAAATTCAACCTGCTTTCAGCCATGTCTGAAAAACCAAAGGCAGCAATCGCCGCCGAGCCGCTGAACCACACGGCGGCACAGTCCGTGTGGACGAAGGATCACTTGCGCGAATTTACGCACCCGGCCCGCGTCGGTGAAGACGATCATCTCGTCGAAGAGGATCTCGCCTACGTGAAGGACGCGCGCGTTTTGATCCGGCGGCGCCTCGGCGGTGGAGCGTCCCGCTGGTCGCTGTGGATCGCGGGCGCGCTCTTCGTCGGGCTGATATGGTGGGCGTCGTGGGCGGAGATCGAGGAGGTGACGCGCGGCATCGGGAAGGTGATCCCGTCGAAGTCGGTGCAGATCATCCAGAGCCTCGAGGGCGGCATTCTGCAAAACATCTATGTGGAGGAGGGGCAGATCGTCGAGAAAGGGCAGCCGCTCCTGCAGATTAGCGACGCGATTTTTGCTTCGAGCTACAACGAAAACGTGGTGAAGCGCGATGCGCTACAAGCGCGGCTGTGCCGGCTGGAGGCGGAGGCTGCCAGCTTCGCCGAACTGAAGTTTCCAGATGATGTCCGCAAGGATCTCGCAGATCTCGAACGCGACCTCTATGAGAAGCGAAAAAACGATTTTACCGCGACGAAAACGGCTCTCGAATCGCGGCTCACGCTGGCACGCCGCGAGGAACAACTGCTGGTTGACGGGATGAAGTCGCGCGCCGTGTCGCCGGTGGAGTTGATCCGCGTGCAGAAAGAGGTGGCGCAAATTGACGGCGATGTGAACACGCTGGAAACCACCTTGCAGCGCGCAGCGATGGAGAAATACCACGACGACCAATCTATGCTCGACACCCTCCAGCAGGCACTCCTGCGCGACAAGGATCGGCTCGACCGCACGCTCATCCGTGCCCCAATTCGCGGCACGGTGAACAAAATTCACATCAACACCGTCGGGCGGGTGATCGGCAGCGGCGTGGACATCATGCAGGTCGTGCCGGCGGACGACACGCTGCTGATCGAGGCCAACGTGCGGCCCGCGGACATCGCGTTCATTCGTCCGGGGCAGGCGGTGAAGGTGAAATTTACCGCTTACGATTTCTCCATCTACGGCGGGCTGGATGGCACGCTGGAGCACATCGGCGCAGACACCGTCACCAGCGAAAAACACAACGAGCAGGGCGAGAGCTTCTACCCGATCAAAGTCCGCACCACGCAACATTCGCTCGGCAAGGATCGGAACGGTAAGGAGCTGGAAATCATCCCAGGGATGGTGGCCGAGGTGGACATCCTCACCGGCAAAAAAACCGTGCTGACCTATCTGCTGAAGCCGATCAACCGCGCACGGATGCGCGCGCTGCGTGAGCGGTAGCGGATGATACACGGACAGCCTTTTGGAGCGTCGCCCGTTTCTTCGGCATCGGTTGGTCTGTGCCGCCACCCTCCACGCCGGCGATCTGCCGGGCGTAGGAATTGAGGTCGCCGAGATAGGTGCGGGCACCAAACGTCACACTCGGCTGTTGCTGCGAGACAGCGATGATGCAGCCGCTGAGTTCCCAGCGATTCAGTTCGCGATTGTAGCTAAAGCCCGCGCCACCCGAATCACCCTCCGCAGCCTGCCCTGCAAAATGATGTGGCTCGAAGCGAGTGGTGAAGCAATGCGTGGAAAAAGTGCCACCCGTCGCCAGCGGGCCATCCATTTTCTGGCTCGTGCGATTCAGCCCCCACGCGATGCTGCGCTGCGGCTGCACATGATAGCCGAGCACGGCAAGCGTCCTGCCCTGGCTGCCGAGCGAGATCGGCTTCGCGCCTTGATTGTAGCCGGTTCCGACCAAAAGCATCGGGCGCTCCGCGTGCGATGTGGAGAATGGCAGCACCCCGAGCCGGGCGAGCTGGGACGTTTTTTCAAACCGCACTTCAAATACCGCCAGATCACTTTTGGAGCCGTCCGCATTTTTGAGCAAACGCCAGCTCGTGTAGTCCGGCTGATAAACACTGCCGTCGTGCATTTGAAACGGAAAACAACCCACATGAGCACTGGTCAGGACGCGGCCTTCGCCGAGATAGATGCCGCTTCCCATGCCGACTTTTCCCACATGATCCCAGTAGGGGAAACTCTCCACACCCCCGAATTCCTCGCCAATGCTGCGGTCAAGGCCAGCCTGCTGGCGTTCGATTTGGGAAGAAGCGTCTGGGGGCAGGTGATTCACGATTCCATGGCAGGGAAGCAGCAAGGCGAGTAATGCTGTGCTTATTGAATATGTGGAAAATACGTGCATCGGCGTTTTATTGGATAATAATTTTCAATAGCACATATTTTGCCTAAAACAAGGGGCGCCCAGTAAATCACAAAATTGGTGCATCTTTCTTTATGTCCGATTTTTAAGAACAAGGAATGCACAGTAATTCGCAAGTAAAGGCATACGTGTCGGCTTCTCGGCCAAAAGCTTATTCGTCAATATGCAGCCCTTATGAAAATAAACATCCCAACACTGCTTACCTGCGCGGTAATCACGGCATCCTCCATCAGTTATGCGCAATTAACTTTGAATGATGCGATCATCTTGGCGCTCTCGCACGACCCCGGCATCGAGAAAAAATGTGCCGATGTGCATGAAGCGGCCGGCTTTGCCAATGAAGTGAGGGCGGACCTGCGACCGCAACTCTCACTTGATGGCCATGTAGGCGTCGCAAATCGCGACCGCGGCAGCATCGGAGGCGACACCGATTTTAGCCGCCGCATTTCCATCACCGGACGGCAGCACCTTTGGGACGGAGGCTTCAACAAATATCGTTGGGAAGACGCCAAGCAGCGATTGGAAGCGCAGGAACGACTTTTGAAAGCACAGCGCGAAGCGACCGCCATTGGCGCTACCGAAGCGTTTCTGGATGTGATTCGCGCGCGCAAGCAGATCGAATTCGCGAAACAGAGCGTTGATGCCCACGAGAAGGTGTTCGGACTCGCAAAGAAACGTGCGGAAGCCGCTGGCAACCAAGCCGACATCGAACTCTCCGAGTCGCGCTACAGCCTCGCCCGCACATTACTGCTCGAACGCCAGCTTGCGCTCAAGCAGGCCGAGGCAGCCTTCGTGCGCTGGGTCGGATACAAGCCAACAAGCAAGCTCATCATGCCGCGCACGCCGGACATCTCGGCGCTGAGCGACATCGATCCGAGGCAGAACTTCCACTACCTCGCCGCCCTCAAACAGCACGAGGCGGCGACTCTTGAAAAGAAGGCGTTCGAGAAACGCTATGGGCCGAAATTTTTCCTCGAAGGAACCGCCGGCCTCGGCCAGGAGGTGCTCGGCACACGGGGGCAGGACAATGACGCGAGCCTGCTCATCGTCGGCAGTTGGGAAATCTTCGACGGTGGCCGCCGCAAAGGTCAGGTCGCACAAGCCGCAGCTAACATTGAGAGGCAGGTGGCCATCATGAGCGAAACACTCGTGCTCTTAAATCAGGACATCTCCGCACGATGGGAAGACTATCGGAGCATCCGCAAGCGCCTCGACATTCTGAGAGGCTACAGCGGCTCGCTCGATAAGACCGTCAAGCTCTACCATGAGCAATTCGACCTTGGCTCACGTCCGCTCCTGAGCCTGCTCGACATCCAAAACGAACTCATCGCCGCCTCGATCCGCATCACCGACACCGAGCGTGATCGCACCTTCCTCGGCTACCGGCTGCTCTTCTTCGGCGGACGCCTCATCACCGATACCGTCGGCTCAAAATATCTCGACGTAAAATGCGGACAAAAGCCGTCCAACGTATCGAAGAATCCCGTCAAGCTTGATGTCTCAAAGAACCCCGTATCATACATCACCGATCCGCAGGAAAAGGCGCTGAAGCTGCCAGCCCTCGCCCTAACCAGAAGCGTGCTCGATTTCGACTCAGGCCTTGCAGAGTCCCCGAGTAATAGCCGGTCGCTTCGGGCTAGATCATCTACACGGGAGAACACAGTTCGAATTGTCGAACGCGGAATAAACGTGAGCCAAGTGTCGCCAATACAGTTTCGAGTGAACCCTGTCCTGAGAAATGTTGGAGGCGATGGGAGTTGAACCCTGGGAGCAGGCGCTGGACTTGGCAAACGGCGCATTCGACCCAAGACTTGCTACGCGAATCAGGAATGCCTTGAGGCTAGGCCGCAAGCAAAAGGGGGTGACCGTTTACAGCCCTGAAATTCCACCCACGCTGGAAAAACCTCTCAAGAAAATTTTAACATCTTCCTGACAAGCGGCGCATTTTTGCTTATTCTACATGTTTATCCGGCCGGACGGATATACCAGGCGTATACTCCTCGATGACCGAAAAGCTGTTGACCATCTCATTCGCAGTGGAACTA
>JBEIQV010000420.1:0-1852 GCA_040376335.1 Verrucomicrobiia bacterium
AGACGAAATCTACAAAAAGACCGACGTCCTCAGCGGCGGCGAAAAGACCCGCCTCAACCTCATCAAATTCCTCGTGGACCCTCCGAACCTCCTCCTCATGGACGAGCCCACCACGCATCTCGACATCCACAGCGTCGAATCCCTCACCCTCGCACTCAGCTCCTACGGCGGCACCCTCGTCTTCATTTCGCACGACGTGCACTTCATCCGCAAACTCGCCACCAAAGTCCTCCACGTGAACAACGGCCAAGTCACCCCCTACCCCGGCGGCTACGACTACTTCCTCGAAAAAACCGCCGCCGGCGACGAGCGCGCCGCCATCACCGCGTAGCGGCGATGATTGTATCCGCTGCTTCCAGTAAACTGCGCACGCGGAAATCTGGCTGCGCTTTGAGCGGTTCGTCGTAGCCGTGGTCAATGAACACCGTGTGGCATCCCGCTGCCACGCCGCAGTCAATGTCGCGCCAGCGGTCGCCGACCATCCACGATCCCGCGAGCGCGATGTTCATTTCGCGCGCAGCGCGCAGCAGCATCCCCGGTGCTGGTTTGCGAAACTCGCTTGGCTGTCCGTGCGCAGCGCCTGCGTCGTAGCAGACCTCGATGCGATCCAGTGGCAACATCGCATTCATTTTCGCGTGCATGGCTTCGACGACTTCGCGTGCAAGCGTGCCGCGCCCCACGTCGGGTTGATTCGTCGCGACGACGAGGAGAAAACCCGCCGCTTTCAATTTCGCGCACGCCTCGACAACGCCGGGCATCAACTCGAAATCCTCGACCCGCATCGGCGGATAAGGCTTTCCGTCGCGCACAATAGAGCGGTTGATGACCCCATCCCGGTCGAGAAACACAGCGCGCTTCATTCGTTCTCCGTCATCCGACATTCGTCATTTCACACTCTCCCACTTTGTCGCGTTCACCTTGAGCTTCGGATGCGATACAAACAGATGCCACACGACGGCCTGAAACGCCTCTTGGTGCGGCGTGATGTTCACCGGATTCACTGTCGGGATGATGCAGCACGCATCCGCCGCCTGCGCAGTGTAGCCGCCATCTTTCCCCACGATACCGAGCACCGTCGCCCCGCGTTCCTTCGCGAGCTTGATCGCTTCGACGAGATTCGGGCTCACATTCTTTTCGAGATTGCCACCGCCCACGCTGAGAATAAGCAGCGCATCCTCCGCCCGCAGACGCGAGCCGCGCAGCCATTCCGCAATCACAGTCGGCCAGCCTTCGTCGTTTGTGCGAGCGGTGAGTTCCGAGACGTTGTCCGTGGGCGAATACGCCTCGAAGCCGCAGATTTTGCGAAAGTCATTCACCGCGTGCGAGGCATTCGCCGCGCTGCCGCCGACACCAAGGATGAAGAGCCTGCCGCCGCGCTCACGCGTTGCAGCGAGCAAATCCACCATGTGCTCCAGTTTGTCGGGATCGAGTTGCGAGATGATGGCTGTGGCTTCGGCGAGATGTTGTTTGGCGTAGCTCATAGTGGTTTCTGTGTTTGCAGGAGTTTTTCCAATTCCGCCAGCCCTGCGTGAGATCCATTTTCGTAGAATCGCTGCGTGACTTCGAGTCCCGCCATGGCGCCGCGCTGCACGAGTTCGCGCTGCACATCGGCGAGATCGAACGCCTCGCCCTCGGGACGCTGCGCAAAAACTTCGCGCGTGAAAATGGAGAGTCCGTAGTCAATATGCCGCATCGCCGGTGTGCGTTCGCGTTTGTCGTAGCGCACGATTTTTCCACCGGCGAACTCCACGTTGCTAGTGTCCCATGCGCCTTCGTTTTGGAAAACCGTCATCAACGCAGGTTGCCCGCTCCTTTTCCACGCCTCTGCAACTGCTGCGTAATCAATCGGCAG
>JBEIQV010000204.1:0-6143 GCA_040376335.1 Verrucomicrobiia bacterium
CCAGCAATGACACGATAGTGCGGCCTTCACCATCCACGCCGAGAGCGCGATGGCGGGCACGTTGCCCGGTGGCGAGCGCCGTCGCAGCGGCGGCGGAGTCCGGCACGGCAAATTGCGTGGAGTCGTTGCGAACGATGGCGGAATACGCGAAGCTGCCTTCGATTTCGAGGCGGTTATCCGCGCCATCCGCATAAAGGCGCGCGGCGGTGAGGTGGCGCGAGACGAGGGCATCGCTCACCACGAGAACGATGCCGAATGGCCGCTGCACGACCCACAGCCGCACGTAAAGGCTCCCGATCGCGAGAAAGGCGACGAGGATGACGAGTGCGAGCAGATGATTGCGAATCCGCATGAAGGCGCGGATTCAACGCAGTGCGCGCTACTTGGCAATGACGGAGTTTCTCAGCGAAAAATGTGGCGATGTTTTCATTGGCTCGCGGCGCGCAGTGCCACTAGCTTCCGCGCTCCATGCGCTCACGACTGCTTGTCTTCACCGCCTTGCTCTCTGCGATATTCCTTTTCACCGGCTGCGCCACACAGCCGCATGGCCCGCTTTTTGGCCCGAGGAAAAAGAAGCGCACCGAAAATGTGTGGCTGGTCAGTAACGGCTTTCACTCCTCCATCGCCATGCGCGCAAAAGACGCGCCACCGGAGTGCCGCGCCTTCGATGGCAAGGCCCGCTATTTCGTCATCGGCTGGGGCGGGCGGGATCTTTACATGATGCGCGATGTGAAGCCGTGGCAGTGGTTCACCTCCATCGCACTGCCCACGCCGAGCGCAATGCACATCATCCCCATTCGCACGTCACTGCTGGAAGAGTGCCCGTGCAGCGAGATTATCGAATTCGACGTGACGCCGCGTGGCGTCGCCCATCTGCGCAATCGCATCCACAGGGCATTTGCGCGCGATCCCTACGACCAGCCCGACATCGCCGGGCCTGGGAAGCGTGAATGCAGTAAATTCTTCACAGGCTCGGAAACCTACTACCTGCCAAAGACCTGCAACCTCTGGGCAGCGACAGGCCTTCGCGTAGCGGGCGTTCCCATTTGGGCGAGCGTGGCCTTGATCGCCGACAACCTCATCTGGCAGTGCCGCCGTCACGGGCGCGAACTGTCCTACTGGCGGCACCCGCGCGACCGGCTGTAAAACACGGAATAGAATGCGCGCTTTGCACTCTCACTCACACACACTATGCTTCACCACATGAACCGCAGACTTTTCATCCTCGCAGCAGCACTGCTGACTGCATCCTTCAACACCAACGCCGCCGAAAAAGTGAACACCGAAACCGCCAAACCCACCGCCACCGCCAACCAAAAGATCGTCGTCGGAGGCGGCTGCTATTGGTGCGTCGAAGCCGTCTTCCAGCGCCTCGAAGGCGTGAAAGCCGTCAAATCCGGCTTCTCCGGCGGCCATGTGAAAAATCCCACCTACGAGCAAGTGTGCAGAGAAAACACCGGCCACGCAGAAGTCGTGCAGATCGAATTCGATGCCGCCGTGCTCACGCTCGACAAACTGCTCGACGTATTCTTCGTCTCGCACGACCCGACCACGCTGAACCGCCAGGGCCGCGATGTCGGCGAGTCCTACCGCTCGGTGATTTATTACGCCAACGACGATCAGAAAAAAGCCGCCGAAGCCGCGAAAGTGCGCGCCAAGAAGGAGTGGAAAGACCCCATCGTCACCGAGATTTCACCCTTCAAGGAATTCTACGCCGCAGAGGACTACCACCAGAATTACTTCAACCTGAACAAGGACAAGAACCCGTATTGCAGCGTCGTCATCGCACCAAAGCTGAACAAGCTGCTGAAGATGGGCGTGATCAAAGAGAAACAGTAGCTCCGCGAGAGCGCGGGCGTTCAATTCTCGGCCCCACCTAAAAACCGCTGCCTGACGCCAGAAACCATTCGCCACTTCCCCGCGAAGCGCGCAGCCTTGGGCGCATGGCTGCGAAATTCATGCAACTCGTCCTCACACCCGCCGTCCAGGCTGCGCAGGAGCGATACTTCGGCAAACACCAGACCGCCCCTCACGCCCCCGAACGCGACCCCTTCACCGCCGACGAAGCCGCCTTCATCGCCGCGCGCGACAGCTTTTACATCGCCACCACCAGCAGCGACGGCTGGCCCTACATCCAACACCGGGGCGGCCCGGCGGGCTTTCTCAAAGTCCTCGCCCCCACCCTCCTCGGCTTCGCCGACCTCAAAGGCAACCGCCAGCTCCTCACCACCGGCAACCTCGACGGCAACGACCGCGCCGCCCTCTTCCTCATGGACTACCCGAACCGCGAGCGCCTCAAAATCCTCGGCCACGCCCGCGTGCTCGACGCCCGCGAGCACCCCGACCTCGCCACCCAGCTCTCCCCCGCCCCCGAGCTACGCGAGAAAATCGAACGCCTCATCATCATCGAAACCGTCAGCTTCGATTGGAACTGCCCCCAATACATCACCCCGCGCTACACGGCGCAGGAGTGGAAGGCGCTCACTGCCCAAAGCTAGGTCGCCTCATTCCACTCCAGCCCGGACGGAAGCGCGGATGACGCGTATTCGATGTGCAGGATGCGGCGATGACGGTCGCTGTTAGAGCGACTGGATGCGTGCAGAAGGAGCGGACGCATCAGCAGCGCGTCGCCAGCGGAGGCGGCGTAAAGAAAGTCGGCGTGTTCGTCGCGCAACGCTTGAATCTGCGGAGCGTCGAGGCGACCGAAACGATGCGAGCCGGGCAGGACGCGCAGCGCGCCGTTGTTTTCATCCGCATCGTCCAAGTGGAGTCTCACGGTGAGCATCTGCCGGAGCAGTTCGATGGGCGGCTGAACATGGGGAATCCCGTCCTTCACGCTCCAAGGGCCAAAGCCGGGAACCTCGGCACGGGCACGAAGCGCCAGCGTCAAATCCTGATGCCACGGCACCAGCCAGTTCTTCTCCGGCGACTTGTCAAAGTAGATGGCGCGGACGGGAAAGGGCTCGGACGGAAGATGAGGACGAACCAATTCCAGCACCCGTGCCGAACGCGCCAACTCAGCAACAGCAGGCAAAGCCAGAAGCCCCCGCCGCCCCGCGCTGGAAACAGGGCCGAGTAACGAAACCAACTCCCGCACTTCGTCGGCGCTGAGAACCCCATGAGAAAATGAGAATCCGTGCTGTTCAATGTTGGGGTTCATGCAACTTCCATTTCGCATCTTTCAGGAGATAGCGGTGGGACGCCTTGCGCAGGTCGGTGCCGGGAGGGACGGGTATGCCTTGAATGCCAGGGTCGTTACGACGCTGAATGAAAACAGGGAGATCGAACCGCTCGATGACGATGCCTGTCACGGAAACCTGCTTCCCTTCAAACTCCTCGGGCCATCTGTGTATGACATCAATAGAAATGCCGAAATCCTTGCCGCTTAAAAACGCGCCAATTTTATGGTCTTCAGCCACTCCAATCAATGTGATCTGCTTGCCGAGTTGAGCAGCGAACACATTCTTGGGTTCATGCAATTCCCATTTAGCATCCTTCAGGAGATAGCGGTGAGAGGCCTTGCGTAGGTCGGTGCCAGGTGGGCATGCCATTGCGGCCCGTGGAACCGCGCCAGGATGCAGGATGTAAACTGGCAGGTCGTAGCGCTCGATGACGACACCCGTCACTGAAACCTCCTTCCATGCAAATTCCTCGGGCCAACTCCGAAGGCCATCAATCCAGATACGGAAGCCCTTGCCTTGAATCTGTGTTCCCAGTTTTAAGTCTTGGGCCACACCAATCAAAGTGACTTCCTTACCGAGTTGATCTGCGAACGTGTCAGGAGCCTTCTTGCTCTTGCCAGATTTCTTGACCGGCTCGGCTACAGCAACCGAAACGATCACGACGAGAACGGCGAAGATGGCGGCGAGGGTTTTCATTTCGATACTCGGCAAAATATCCAGCATAGTAGAGCGCGCCAACTACTTTCCAAGCAGATGCACCAGCACAAGCTGGTCGAGGGCTTGGTAGTCGAGCTTGCTGATGAGTTCCTGGGCGCGCGTTTCGTCGAAGGTGCGCGCTTTTTCCACAAGGCGGAGGAAGGTGCGGCGACTGCGGCACTAACTCGCGGGATGAATCCAATTTAGCCAGAGATGGCGCGAACGGCCAGAAAGCCTGCTAGCGGAAAAGGCTGGTGAGTTTGTTCGCCCATCGTCTGAGCACCCGCCGGAGCGACGGGGGTGCCGCCAGACTTTTGAGTTTCATTTGCTGCTCCACGAGGAGACGCAGCAGGGCGACCAGTTGCGTATTTCCATCGGCGTGCGGAGCTGGTTCGGGGTCCGGGCGGTCCCATAGGTCGAAGCCGGCCTGCGGAAATCGCTGACGCAGCGCGGCATGGCTCGCGGCAAAGCGTGCGAGTATTTCCCGACGGCGCTCCGGGGTGAAATACTGATACGCGGAAAAGGGCGGCTTGGTAAGGCGAAGCGTCTGCTGCAACAGCCGCCGGAGCACTTTCTGGCCTTCAGGGTCCAAGCTCGCATTAACTTGGCGCGCCAATTCGATGATCTCCGGCGCGTAACCTTGATTTGTGGATAGCAACGTCTCGGAGGAAGCGCGTTCGATATCCTGCAGAAGGCGGGGGGTGGCCAGTCCCATCGCCTGGAGAAAGTGGCCGACGATCCCGCCGCTAGCCTCCTGTGCTTCGTAGGCGAAAACCGAAATTTTTCTACCCGGCCAGGCTTGTTCGTAGTGAGTCAGCCACTGGATCCAGTCGAATCCGTCTATATTTGCAGTGGCGAGATACTCGTCGAAAGACCACGTCTGTCCCGTGTGGATGGACTGCGCATAGGCAGACTCAATGAAGGAATCCTGCCGGCGGAAGTAAACGACAGGTTGCACCTCGAGACCCGCGGTCAATAAACCCAGCAGGCGGGCACACTCACCTGCATCGGCGTAGCCAGCAAAGAGACCGCCGCTGAATCCCTCCCAAGAGATCAAGACATCGTGTGTCACAAGTTGGCGCTTCACAGTGGCGAAGTCGGTCTCCAAAGTGCTCCACTTCGCCGCCGCATCCTCCACACTGGCGGCCGCGCGCACCGCCCGGAATTGGGCTTGTGGCCAGCTATACGGTTTGCAGATGCAGCCGTCCGCAGCGAGTGCCCGATTGATGGCGGGCAGAGCGAGTGTTTGCTGGAGCGCAGTGGATCCAGTTTTGTGCGTGCCGAGGTGTAGGATAAGGCGGTGCATCGAAGGCGGTGTATCGAAGGCGGTGTATTACTTCCCCAGCAGATGCTCGAGCACGAGCTGGTCGAGGGCTTGGTAGTCGAGCTTGCTGATGAGTTCCTGGGCGCGCGTTTCGTCGAAGGTGCGCGCTTTTTCCACGAGGCGGAGGAAGGTGCGGCGGCTGTTGTCGAGGGCGGCACTCCATTGCCCGGGGGCGGTGGTGCGGAAGGGGTGGACGTCGAAGCAGACGTATTCGCCTTTCGCGCCGTAGTTCCGGCGCTCGAGGGTGCGGACTTGGTCGAAGGCGCTGCGGAGGGAGACGCTGCCGAAGGGTTTGTCCTGATCGTATTTGAGGCCGTTCTGGTCGTTGAGGTGGAGGGACCAGAGTTTGCCGAAACGCAGGGCGACTTCCATTTCGTCGCTCGGGTCGAGGCCGGCGAGGATGCAGTGGGCGGTTTCAATGAGCGCACCGGTGCGGGCGGGATCGCGGGTGAGTGTGGCGATGGCGAGGACGTGGCCGATGGTGGGGACGTAGGCGTGGTCCATCGGCTCGTTGGGCTTGGGCTCGATGGCGAGGCGGATTTTCGGATCGTGAGCGAGCATGGCGTCGAAGGCTTCGATGAGCCAGTCGAAGGCCTGCCCGGCGCGTTTGGCTTCGCGAAGGTAGGTGCCTTCGCGCGCGAGCCACAGGACGAGGATGTCGGTGCCGAGTTCGCGGGCGATGTCTATGGACTGCAAGCTGCGGTCAATGGCGTAGCGGCGGTCGGCGGGGTTGTTGGAAGTGTATGCGCCATCCACGGTGCGCGGGGAAAACCACAGGCGCGGCGCGACCATCTCGGCGACGATGCCCTCGCCATCGAGCCGCTTTTTCAACTCGCGAGCCTCGGCCAGCACCTGCGCGTGGGTCTTCGTATCAATGTCGGGCACGGCGTCGTCGTCGTGAAACATCATGGCGTCGAAGCCGAGTTTCTTCAGCTCGCGGA
>JBEIQV010000125.1:0-9440 GCA_040376335.1 Verrucomicrobiia bacterium
CGGAGGGAATGCAGTGCATGATCCTCATCAGTGATGCCACTTGCCAACGGCTTCATGGGGGTTACGTTACGCGACCATTGGGGGCGATAAATTTGAAAGGCAAAGCCGTTCAAGTCGTCGTCCACAGCGTAATTTCCAAGAAGCATCCCACAGACTTATGAAAACCATCGCACTCATCGCACTCCTCGCTACTGCCGCAATCGCTCAAGAAGCTCCGGCTCCCACTCCCGCCGCACCGAAGCGATCGCTTTTGAAATATAACGTTCCAGCATCTGCGACAACCGGTGTCCGCACCGATGGTGACGGAGGCTCGCGCGCTGGCGGGGCAAAGTTGCCATCGCTCTCCGTGCTCACGCCGAACCACATCGCGTTCACCACGCAGGCGCAGCCGTCGCTATTTTGGTTTCAGTCCGGCCCGGTGGAGAAGGGCGCAGATGTGAGATTCGAGGTCACGCTGATCGACCCGAAAAATCCAAAACCACTGCTTAAGGCTGGCATCGCGGTCAGCGGACAAAAAGACGGTGGCGCTGGCATTCGCCGCGTCCAGCTCGCCCGGCACAAGGTCACACTTGAACCCGGCGTAGCCTATAAATGGAGCGTTGCGCTCGTTCCGGACGCAAAAAATCGCGCGCAAGATGTCACGGCAAGTGGAGTCATCCAGCGCATGGAGCCAGCCGCCGAACTTACTGCCGAGCTGGCGAAAAAAGACACCGACAAAGCCGCAGCCTACGCCGAAAAAGGCGTGTGGTATGATGCTCTTGCTGCGCTCTCTGACCAAATTGACGCAAATTCAAAGGATGCAACCCTGCGTTCTACACGTGCAGATTTGCTCGAACAAGCAGGGCTGAAGTCCGCCGCCGAATTCGAGCGGAAAAAGTAACGCGCGGCGCGCGCGTTTTCAAAAAGCGTCGAACGAGACGGTGATGTGCCATCCTGCATCCTGCAGGCTGGAGCTTCCTCCGGTATCCGCGAGGCGCACGAAGGGGTGCCCCCAATAGACCGTTGCGCTCATGTGCTTTGACGGCTGGAACAGCAGCCCAAGTCCCGCACTCACGATGGTCTCGTTGTGATCATCCACCTTGTTCACGTCCCAGCCCGTTCCCCAATCCACAAACGGCGCGAGTGACACAGCGGGCGCTCCATCTTTGCGGAGCACGAGCGGAAAGCGCATTTCCACGGAGGCGAAAATCCCGTTGTCGCGCAGGAGCTGGTTTTCACGGTAGCCGCGCACGCTGTTCAGCCCGCCGAGGCTGAACTGCTCGGAGGACAGTAGCGGCTCATCGCTCAGCTGCGCGTTTGCGCGGATGATGAGCAGTGATTCGCGCAGCAATTTTTTCGCGCCCTTTTCCGGCGTCTCCGGGGGCTTTTCAGAATCGAAAATGCGTCGGAGATACTGAGCCTGACCTAGCCATGCAAAAAATTTGCTGTCTGGGATTTCTGGATCAAAGCCCGCCGCACTAGCCCCTGATGTCGTGCCCGTGATTCTGCTCGGGTCTCCGCGCGTCGCGCCAAATATCGGCTGGCCAAGCGTGAAAGTCGTGCGCAGCGAAAGCACGTCGAGCTGGCTGCGATGCACCCACTCCAGACCCAACTGCCATGCGAAAACATCCGTCTCACCATCAATCGCACCGGCGGAAAAACTAAACGGCTGGCCGAGCAGGAACGTCTGGCTGTGCTTCCGCTCCGCTCCGAACGTGAGGGCGACCGTGTCGTTCAGTGTTTCCAGCAATGGCTGCCGCAACGTCGCACCGAATTCCTCCGACTGGCTCGTGATGCCCAGTCCGGCGAACGTCTCGTCAATGACGCTCGCATCATTTCTTCCTGCGTAGACTGCGAGCGTCGTGCCCCAGGGTGAAACCGGGAACTCGTAGCGGGCCGACATATTATCGCCGCCGTCGTATTCCATTTCCCCGTCGCGCGTCCAGCGGAGCAACCCCCATCGCAATTCCAACGGATCATTGCAGCCCGTGAGATTCAGCATGTCAAAGCGCACCTCGCCCAAGCCTTCACCCACACTCGGCGGACGCTGGTTTCCTAAAGTGAACCCGAGGCGAAACGGGTGATGCTCTTTCACAACCACATGCAAAATATTTTCGCCAGTAATGATTCCCGGTTTCAGCTCCGCGTTGATTTGCGTGATGCCCGGATTCTGTCGAAGCAACTGCAACCCTGTTTTGAGATGATTGAAATTCACCGGCCTGCCCGCCGCCCGCGCGAGCTGGTGCTTCAGCCACCAGGCGCGGAACCAAAAATTCCCGTGCAAATCCACCTCCTGCAAACGCCCCTCGACAATCTGAAAACGAATCACACCGCCCGACACATCCTGATCCGGCAGCAGCGCGCCGGAGCTGATGAATCCAGCATCCACATAAAGTTTCGTCAGCGCCACACGCGCCGCTTCGAGATCCTCGCTGGTGATCTCGCGTCCGGAAAACTGCGCCACCGCCTTCGCCAGTTCACGTTTGGAAAAGACAGTATTTCCGGTGAACTCGAAGTGCTTCACCTTGATTTTCAAACTAGGTCCGACTGTCCCAAAATCCAGCGGCGGCAGCACCGGCACCATATGCTCCGGCGCGAGCTTCAGACGTGGAAGAGACGGCTCATCGGGCGCCAGCGACAAATCCGGTAAAAGCGGCAATTCCTCCGGCGTCAGCAACATCTCCTCCGCAGCCTCAGGCGTAATAGGTAGTTCCGGTTTTAACTGTGATGGCGATGATGAGGAAACATTTTGTGCCTCAGCATACGACAGTGAATGCACAAGAACGAGCAACACGCCCGTGAATACGGACGACAAGAAGCAGTCATTGCATCTGAGGTTGTTCATCGTGAAAAGCGGCAGGCGGGCTGTGGTAGTTATCCCCGCTGCGAAATACTATCTATCCCGTCATTGCTCCTCTTTACTACTGTTTTTCAAAGATGGATTCGCGAGTAGCAGACTGCTTCACGATACGCGGGCATCCGAATGAGGTTCCGAGTCCTACTTATTGGAGGGAGCGGGTAGAGGGAATCGAACCCTCGTATGCAGTATGGGAAACTGCCGTTCTACCATTGAACTACACCCGCATTTTGCGGCGTGGCATTACTGCCACGAAACGATGTCATCCGGCGGTTGAGGGGAACTCGTTTTTCGGAAGAGGCCTTCATAGCCTTTTCCGCCACGTTTCCCATCTTTAGCCATTGAAAATGCAGCGGCTGAGACACGGATGGAATCAATGCCAGTGAGATCCGTGTAAAAATCATTCATGTCAATAAGATCGTCGCCGTCTGTCTCGAGGACGATGCAGTATTGGGTTCCCCAAGGGTCGAGAAGCTGGCCGGCTTTCGCGGCAAACTCGGTTCCATCCATGAAGCCATCTCGAGGAAATTTCGTATCGGTCGCCTTCGGCTGCTCAAAATATTTCTGTTTGCGGGGGTTTAGCACATGGGAAGCATTTTCCCCTTTATCAATCGCCCTCAGAACGTCGAACAGTGCGTTGTTATCCACTTTGCATTTTCCGGCCGGCATATCGCCGAATGATGAATAATTACTGGCTGCTGCTGCTGCTGCCGCGACGACAGGCGGGTTTTTGCCGTATTCGATCGCGTAGTTTTTGCAGGAGTTGACGATATCTTTGACTACTGTTGATGCCTTGGTGCGACGGGCGCTTTCTTTCGCGGCGGCTATGGCTGGAAATAGCAGGGCCATGAGGATGGCAATGATGGCGATGACCGTAATAAGCTCGATGAGCGTAAATGCTTGCAGCGGGCGGAGTCGTGTTTTCATGGTGCGTGAGGTTGTGATGGAAGTTACCGAGGGGTGGCTTGCTGACAACTTAAAATCCCGTTCGTTTTGAAAAGAAGATTGGGCTTGCGCGTGTGGGGTCGGCGGGTAGTGTCCGCGCCTCTTTTCCAAACGTATATGTCTCAACACAGCAGTCTCAAAGGTGCCAGCACCATCGCCGCAAAACGCAACGTCTTGAAACGCTTCGAGCGTGTCGAGGTTCTGAAGAAACGCGGTCAGTGGAGGACTGGCGACAAGGTTCTCGGCCTTCGCAAGACGAAGCCGGACGCCTAGTTTCAGCAGCCAGTTTTCAAAATTTGCCGGGGTGCCTTGTGTGCCCCGGCATTTTTTGTGGGTGCCTTTCAGCAAAAAAGAAAAACCGCCGGGAACGTGGTGACGCACCCGGCGGTTGATGAGTTTTCGATGTGCGGGGTCTATTTTCCGTAGAGGCACTGTGCGAGGTAGCCGCTGAGTGCAGTGAGGCGGTTCGCCTTGCGGAACTGCTCGATTTTTTTGCGGTCAACCTTGAGAGCGCGATCCCACAGCCACATGAGGTTGTTGGAACTGACTTCGAGGATGTCGCAGATATTTTTAGGATCGTCAACGCGCGGTGCTTTCACGTCGAAGCAAACCGGGCCCGCATATTTCGCATCCTGTAGAACGACGAGGAGCGCGAGGTCTTTGAGCGGCTCGGTGTAGCCGAATGGAAGGTCCTGATCGTAGCGCTGGCCGTCCTGCGCGTTGAGGTGGATGTGGAAAAGCTTACCGGCTTCGAGGCAGAGCTCGATATCCCAAATGTAGTCAAGACCTGCGATACGCGAGTGGGCGGTTTCGGGGTTCAAGCCGAAGAGCGGCTGGATTTCTTTGTCGAGACGGCTGATGAGGTAAAGCACTTCGCCGACGTTCGCCATATACATATTGGCGCGGGGTTCGTTGGGTTTTGGCTCGATGGCGAATTTGATTTTCGTGCCGTAGTTTTTCTTCGCGTAGTGGCCGACGGCGTTGAAGCCATCCACGAGACGCTTGAATGCATCGCGCCCGTTTTTCGCGAGCACGAAGTCGAAGCCTTCACGGCCATTCCAGAAAACCATTGTCTTCGCGCCGAGCACGATCGTGGTGTCCACGGCCTTGAGTGCGTTTGCCATGCCGAGTTTGCGAACTGCGGGATCATTCGAGGTCATCGCGCCGTCCTTGAAAACCGGCGCTGCAAAAAACGAAGGCGTATACATCGCGCACTTGAGGCCGAGTTTGCGTGCGAGCTTCGCAGCGGCAGGTGCCATCTCTGCCGTGATTTCCACATCGTGTGCCTCGTAGTAGGTCATGCCCGCTTCGGCGAGCATCGGCAGACGGTCGAGCATTGGAATGGGGTCGCGTGTTGGGCCGCCGAATGGATCGTTGCCGGGACCGATGTTCCAGACGCCTGCGCCGAGGCCGTTCATGCCGACTTTATTTTTGAGTTCGTATCGAGACATAGTGTTTGTGTGTTTGGTTGTGAAAGGGCGCGGACGATGGGTGAAACACGCCACTTTGTCATTCCAGAAAATCACATACCTTTTGCAAAGCACTGCGTCCCCCTTGCATCCATCGGCGCTTCCGCTCAGAACGCTTCCCCATGCAACGCCGAGTCCAGCCTGAACTCCTCGACACGCTGCCCGCTTGCGATCCCGCTGCGATGCGCAGTCGTCGCGAATTGCGTCTCATCAACGCCATCATGGGAAACCACCGCTGGCTCGTGCACGAAGTGCGCCGCTGTATTCAACCCGGTTGGCGAGTCCTCGAACTCGGTGCCGGCGACGGCGTGTTCGGCGCACGACTTATCGCCGATGGCGTTTGCGAGTCGCAACAACTCACCGGCCTTGATCTCGCTCCACGTCCTTCCGCGTGGCACGGCGAAGCCACATGGATAAAAGGTGACGTGCTCGCAGCCACGTGGCCGGATGCTGAGATCGTCGTCACGAATTTATTTCTCCACCATTTCGAGCCCGCCGCACTCGCTCAACTCGGCACTCGTCTTTCAGCAAAATGCCGCGTCTTCATTGCCTGTGAGCCCGCCCGGCGACGACGACATCTTTTTCAAGGCGCGTTGCTTTCTGCCCTTGCACTGCTGAGTCATGTCACACGGCACGATATGCGAATCAGCATTCGTGCAGGTTTCCTCGGTGATGAATTACCTCACGCACTCGGACTCGATGGATGGAAATGTGAAACCTCCACGACGTTTCTGGGCGCTTATCGAATGATTGCACAACAGCTATGAACCGCCCGCTCACCATCGCAGGTGGCGGCCTTGCGGGTCTCTCGCTCGGCATTGCGCTGCAATTGCGCGGCGTCCACGTGCGAATTATCGAGGCCGCCAGCTATCCGCGCCATCGTGTTTGTGGAGAATTCATCTCCGGCATCAGCGAAAGAGAACTCGACGATCTCGGCATCCGAGATCTTTTCGCCAAGGCAAAACGGCACACCACCACATCGTGGTTTGACGGCGAGCGTCCAATGTTATCGCGCACGCTGCCCGAACCTGCCTACGGACTTAGCCGCTATTTTCTCGATGCAGCGCTGGCTGAAAGATTCACCAAGCTCGGTGGCGAACTGCATTGCGGAATGCGATTCGAGGGCGACGGCGAAGGGGTTGCGTGGGCGGCGGGCCGCATGAAAACGGAATCCGAATGGATCGGACTCAAGGCGCATTTCGACAACCTCGCGCTGGATGCGGATTTGGAAATCCATCTCAACGACGGCGGCTACATCGGCCTGACTCGCGTGGAAAATGATCGCGTGAATGTTTGCGGTCTTTTCCATAAGCGCGGTGACATGGCCGGAGGGAACGCACTCATCGCGGCGACACGCGGCGCGGGCCTTGCGCGTCTCGCAGAGCAATTGAGCGATGCGCAACTTGTCGAGGGTTCGTTGAAAGGCGTGAGTCATTTCTGCCTCGGCTGGCAGCGCGAGCGCGACGACGGCCGCGTCCGTATCGGCGACTCTGCTGCGATGATCCCGCCCTTTACCGGAAACGGGATGACCATGGCATTTCAAAGCGCGCTCGCTGCGACGGAGCCGCTCGTTCGATGGAGCACTGGCGCTATCGAATGGAACCAAGCCTCAGCGGAAATCAGGCTCGCGCATCGTCGGCATTTCGCGCGTAGAATCGTTTGGGCGCGACGACTGCAATCGCTCTTGCTGAATCGGTTCGGGCGAAAACTTTCTGCAATGCTGCTCTCTCTCGGCGTCGTCCGCTTTGAAACGCTCTATCGAAGAGTCCGATGACTCGGAAAAGCAAACCACAGGAGATTGTTCGCGCATAGCCACGACGAAATGATTACTGACTCTCCGCACAATGACACTCGCCAGCATCGCCACCGCACTTCCTGAACGCTCATGGACACAACGGGAGTGCTGGGAGTCTTTGCGCGATGCGCGTTTTGTGCGCGGACTAAAGCCACGTTCGCGCGACATTCTGGAGCGCGTATTGTTGGGCGATGGCGGGATCGAAAAGCGGCATTTTGCCGCCGAACGGCTGGATGATATTTTTGATCGCAGCGCGCAGGATTTGAACGAGACCTTCGAGCGTGAAGCGGCACAACTCGGCACGCGTGCGCTCAGCGCAGCGATGGCGATGGCGAATGTAGGCGCAGTGGATGCGCTCTTTGTCTGCACCTGCACGGGTTATCTTTGCCCCGGGCTCAGCAGTCACATCGCGGAATCTGTCAGCCTTTCTCCGTCTGCCTATCTCATGGATGTCACAGGCGCGGGCTGCGGTGCTGCGATCCCGACGCTGCGCGCTGCGAGTAATTATCTAGCAGCACACCCCGGCCATCGCGCCGCAGTCGTCGCTGTGGAAATTTGCTCCGCTGCTTTTTACGTGGCTGATGATCCCGGCGTGCTCATCAGCCTGTGTCTTTTCGGCGATGGCGCGGCGGCGGTCGTGCTCGATGGCAGTGCCGATGCCGGTTGGCGATTCGGAGATTTCCGCTCGCTGCACATACCAGCGGAGCGGGAGAAAATCCGTTTCGTAAATCGCGGAGGAAAGCTGTGCAACCAACTCCATCGTGCAGTGCCCGAGGTCGCGGCGCAGGCGGTAGCGAGTCTTTATCCCGGCGCAAATGGACACGCCGCACCAACGATCATCAGCCATGCAGGAGGCCGCGACGTGCTAGCAGCGATTCGCACACAGTTGCCCGGCCACGCGCTCGCAGAGGCGGATGAAGTGCTCCGCGTGTGCGGCAACATGAGCAGCCCATCCGTGCTCTTCGCCGCCGAACGTGCGCTGTCTGCAAACGGCAGCACACCGGATCACCTGTGGCTCGTTTCGTTCGGCGCTGGTTTCGCCTGTCATGCCTGCACGCTGGAGCGATAACTTCCAGCATCGAGTGGTGGCTGAAACTCAACGGGCGAAGCAATGAGTTGGAACGGTGCAGTTGGAACCACAAAGGCACCAAGACGCAAAGTGGGAGACTTTGGATACAGCCCACGTTCATTGCCTTCGTGTCTTTGTGTCTTGGTGGTATATTCAGCGCTCAGCACCGCGCTTGGCATCGTCCGCGTGAGCGGATACTCACTCGCGCATGAAAACACTCCTCTGCACACTCGCTGTCGCCCTCGCTCTCGCCGCTCCTTCTTTCGCGAAGGTGAAAACCGAACTCATCACCTATAAGGACGGCTCGGCGGAACTCGAAGGCTTCCTCGCTTACGACGATGCGGTGAAGGCTCCGCGCCCCGGCGTGCTCGTGGTCCACGACTGGACGGGCTTGCAGGAATACACCAAAACCCGCACGACACAGCTCGCCGAACTCGGCTACGTGGCCTTCGCGGCGGACATCTACGGCAAGGGCGTCCGCCCGACGGACCCGAAGGAATGCGGCGTGCAGGCCGGCACTTACAAAAACGATCTCCCGTTGCTGCGCCGCCGCGTTTTGCTTGGATTTGATGAATTGAAAAAGCAACACGGAGTGGATGCGAAGAAGCTCGGCGCGATTGGCTATTGCTTCGGCGGCACCAGCGTCCTCGAACTCGCCCGCAGCGGCGCGGACGTGCGTGGCGTCGTCTCTTTCCACGGCGGACTCAGCACGACACTCCCGGCGGAGGCGGGGAAAATCAAAGCGCGCCTGCTCATCTGCCACGGTGGCGCGGACGATCACGTGAACAAGGAAGTCCCCGCATTCAAAGCGGAGATGGAAAAGGCGAAGGCCGACATGAAATTCGTCATCTACGAAGGCGCACAACACGGCTTCACCAAGCCCGGCCCCGCCTATCAGGAAAAAGCCGACAAAGAATCATGGGCTGCGATGAAGAAGTTCTTCGTTGAGATGCTAGGGAAATAGAACACAAAATGATGCTCCGCGACATTACCCGCCATCTCGACGAACTCCTCGATCACGCTCGTGTCGCCGATTACCCCGGCGCGCTGAACGGGCTGCAACTCGAAAACAGCGGGCGCGTGGCGCGGGTGTGCGCGGCAGTGGATGCGTGCGAGGCGGTGCTCGCGGAGGCGGCGCGGGTGCGGCACACGCTGCTTCTTGTGCATCACGGGATGCTGTGGGGCGGGGCGCAGCGGTTCACGGGTGCGTTGCGGAGGAAATTGCAGATCGCGTTCGATGGCGACCTTGCGGTGTATGGCTCGCATCTGCCGCTCGATTTGCACGCGAAGCTCGGCAACAACGCGCTGCTGGCGAAGGCGCTCGGC
>JBEIQV010000109.1:0-10395 GCA_040376335.1 Verrucomicrobiia bacterium
AGTGGTTTGAACACGAACGCGTGGGGCTCTTCACAAATCAATCTTTCGGACTCAAATCCCGCATCCTTGTCGGGCATCGCCACGCCTTACGGCTATCAGACGCTCGCAGGCACCACGAGCCGCTTTGCGAGCACCACAGACCTGCGTTTCCTGACTTTCATAGACAACCTTTTCGACGAATCCGGCTCGACGCTCGGTGCACGGGCTTCGGTGCAGACCAAGCAGGCTCTCCATGCGTCTGGCGTGCTCCACACGGGCGACATGGATCCCGTTCACCTTTATGCGGGCGGCGACATCTCCGGGCTCACGCTATTTTCGCCAAAAGCTACACGCGTTCTTGCAGGGCACGACATCACGGACATCGGATTCTATATTCAAAACGTGAGCGAAGACGACGTCAGCGTCGTTTCGAGCGGGCGCGATATCATCGCATTCAATCCCAACTCGCCGCTGCTCGTCGCTGCTCGTTCGGCAGGAAACGGCCTAAATACAGGCGAAACACCGCAATCGGGTGATTTGCAAATCAGCGGGCCCGGAATGTTCGAGGTGCTCGCTGGTCGCAATCTCGATTTGGGCGTCGGCAGAAACGCCAGCGCACCAGCCGACACAAACCTCGGTCTTTTCAGCATCGGCAATGCGCGCAATCCATTCCTGCCCTTCGATGGCGCCGGAATCATTGCCGCTGCGGGCATCGGAGGCCCCTCGGTGTTTGCCGATAGCGCCCTTGATTTCACCACTTTCATCGAGGAAGTGCTCACACCTGAGTCTCTCGACCTTTACCTCGCCGAGATTGATGCAAAAAACGCCGCGATTGCCGCTGCATTTGCAAAGTTGCCGGAGGACAAACAGGCCAGCCTTGCGCTGAATATGTTCTATCGTGTGCTCCGTGACGCAGGGCGCAATTTTGCCACGACTGGAAATTACGATTCAGGATACGCTGCGGTGGAGGCTCTCTTCCCCACAACGACAAAGTGGAAGGGCGACATCTCGCTCACATCCCGCCAAATCAAGACCAAGAGCGGTGGTGACATCAACCTCATCGCTCCAGGAGGCGGGCTCGTTGTCGGCTTCAATGCCACAGGCGCACAGGCACAGGATCAGGGCATTCTCACGGAGTCCGGCGGCAATATTCACATCTTCACCGACGGCAGCGTAGTTGTCGGCACTTCGCGTATTTTCACTTTGCGCGGAGGAAATGAAATCATCTGGTCTTCCAACGGAGACATCGCCGCTGGGGCTGCATCCAAGACCGTGCAATCCGCACCGCCTACACGGGTCGTCATAGATCCTCAAAGCGCGGACGTGCAGACTGACTTGGCCGGTCTTGCCACCGGTGGCGGTATCGGCGTGCTGGCGACTGTTGCGGGCGTCGAGCCCGGCGATGTGGATCTCATCGCACCAGCAGGAACGATTGACGCTGGCGATGCGGGTATCCGCGTCTCCGGCAATTTGAACATCGCCGCAAGCTCTGTCTTGAACGCTGGAAACATTCAGGTCGCCGGCAGCAGCGCAGGCACTCCCGCTGCACCTTCCGTTGGTGCACCGAGCGTAGCCGCGGCCCCACCACCACCTCCGCAGCCCACCTCCGGCACGGCCTCCTCGGCAGACGCAGGTTCCAGGCAGGAGGAAAGACGTCCGGTTGCACCACCGGAGGTTCCATCCATCATCGTTGTGGAAGTCCTCGGCTATGGCGGCGGCGACGACAGCGGAAGCTCGGCAGGCACGCTGTAGCTGGGTGAATAAAGCTCTGGTTGCGTGCTTTCATCACGCACATGGAGAACACGACGAAATTCAAATGTCGCGATGAGATTCTTCGTTTGAGGGGTTTGGCAGGAGGAATGCCAAAGCTAGCAAGTCTCGAAAATGTAACATTGAACGCACCTGAAAGCCGCAAAAGCAGTGTGTAATACACACTCATGCGCACAACGTCACATTGGTGGTATATTCGAAACACGGGAGACACCTAACCTTTACAGTTAGACTGTTGCTGGTTTGCGGGGGATTTGTAGAAAGGGGTCGGAATTAATTCCAACCGACATACGCCCAAAAAATACAATTACAAAGACACCCGTTAACAAAACAAACCAACAACCTACTCAACAAACCACACCATGAAAAAACACAACATTTTGACCAAGTCACTCGCGGCAATCGTCGCTGTGACTCTCACTGGACAGGCCGCATACGCGGCGACCTACGCTGATGGCGACCTGATTCTCGGCTTCCGCGCAACCGGCGGCGTCGGCTCTACCAAAAACGTCGTCGTTAATATCGGGCAGGCGTCCCTCTATACGGGCGCTTCAAGCCGCATTCCAGTCGTCTCCGGAACTACAAATATCGGAGCAGATCTCACCACCGCTTTCACTACTTGGAGCACACACCGCAATGACGGTGCCAGAAATGCTGCCGGGCAAGTTGTCGGTTCGGACGTTATCTGGAGCGTTACCGGAACTACAGGCTCGTTTGCCCCTATTGGCAGCGACCCTGCAAAAACTCTCTACGCTACGCGTGCCATCAGCACTCCGGGGAGTCATCCGGCTGCATGGCTGAGGGCGAGTGAAACCGCGCAAGGAGCAACGACCAACCTGATGAAGGCCTTTGGCTTACAATACGCGACCTATACTGACACCGCAAATGGCGGGGTGATTCAACTCAGCAACGATATCAATAGTTATTCGTCGTATCAGCCCGGCGGCACCACGGTAAACGCAGGCCCGAGCCCCGGTATCAGTTTCAAGGCGTTTAACCCTAGCGCTGAATCTACATCGGCACTCAGTTCGCTTGAGCTCTTCCGCATGGCCCCTGGCACTGGTTCTGGTGAATATGTCGGGACTTTTACGCTAAACTCGGACGGGACAATGAGCTTTACAAAGACTACATTCCCTTCGAATGCACCAACTCTCACTGCGCCGGCAACTGGGGCTATTGATAATGCCACGTTTGCGGTGAACTACACGCTTCCTGTGGCTGCAAAGCCGGGAACCGTTATCATTGATTTCAAGGGCACCTCGCCAGCAACAGGGTCTCACCTTTTCACGATGAACAGCACTGGCGAAACAGCCGGCGCACACTCCTTCGTTATTAATACTGCAGACGGAACTGGTTCTAAAGTCGCCTCTGGAACTGCACTTCCTGACGGAACCTATGAAGTCTCAATCAGCTACGAAGACATCGTCGGGCACCCCGTTTCGAACGCTGTGGTCAATACGAGCGTGGTCGTTGATACGATCGCGCCGGTGATTAATGTCGCTGGTGTTGCCACCACGGGCTACAATTCCACGACTGCGCTGCCAAATCTTATCCCGAGCTTGGTTGTGAGCGGCAGTCCTGTTAGCACGACGCAAAGTCCGGCGGCTGGATCTATATTGGCAGCAGGCACCCGCACAATCACCTTCACGGCGGCTGATGCAGCTGGCAATCAGACCATTAATACGGTTGACCTTACCGTGGCCACTGGAACTATAAACAACACTGTTCAATTGAAATCAACCTTTGGGGCTGGCACCACGTTTGTCGCTGGAACACCAGTGCCCGGAGCGGGAACCACGACCGGTATTGCCAAGGGTGCAATATTCACATCTTTTGGTCCTCCATCAATTAATGACGCAGGTCAAATTGCATTCCTAGGTCAATGGACTGCACCAAAAACTGTAGATTCAACGGGTCAATTAATTACAGCCGCAATCTTGGGCAAAGGCATCTTTACGTGCACCGTGAGTAACCCAACTCCGACACTGGTAGCCTACCCGGGCGGGCCTTGCGGAGTAACCAGCGGCGTTTTGGGTAGTGTGATGTTTGATCCAGTAATCAATTCAACTGGAAAAGTGGCCTTCATCGCGAGCCTCGCGAATGACCCATACGCTACTGTTCCTGCCAGCCCTCTGATTGATACGACCAATGATCTAGCCGTCGTTACTAATGCATTCACTGGAGGCGCACTGACAGTTGCCGCCCGTGAGGGTAGTATTGTTTCGGGTGAGACTGACAGTCCTGCCATTTCTGTGATTAGCGCCATCAGTCTGCAGGGATCCAACCTGCTCTATACCACTGTCCTCAAAACTGGAACCGGTGCCGCAGTAACTACCACGAATAACAAAGCTGCCTACATGAACAACAACGGCACGGTGACTCGCGTCATCCGCGCAGGTGTAACCTCCCTTCCGGGAACGACAGGTAGCTCCCTTGTGTCAGCCTACACGCTGTTGTCAGCCGTTGCGGGTTCGCCTGGTCAGACTCGCGAACATTCCGGCAATGTGGCGAGCCTTCGAGTTGCCTTGGTTGACAAGACCGTGACGCTGGTGGACAGCACTGGCGGCGTGATTACTCCGTTCAAACGGGTTGGCAACTCAATAGATGGCAGCATTGGCTTTCCTACTGTCCCAGTCTTCTCTACGTTCGGCACTTCTGTAATGACGGATGGTGCGGATGTAGTCGTCAATGGCACACTGGCTGCAAGCGTTCCTGCTAGTGTCACTGGCGTCAATAGCAAGGGTATCTTCAAAGGGATCGGTTCAGTGTTCACTGCCATTGCCAGAAGCGGCGACATCGCCCCAGGTGGAGTCGGTCTGTTCGAGGCATTCGGAGAGCCACTAGTTTCTGGAGGAACATTCGCTTTCCCAGCTACGGCTAAGCTTGGCCTAGTGTCTAAGTCTGGTGTCTTCTGGAGAAAATCCGACGGAAACCTTGTCAAGGTCGCGGCTACTACAGAGACCGCGCCTGGCGCACCCGTGATAACTGGTTCGTTTAAAGCCTTCACATCCTTGGGTCTCTCAGATAATGGCCCTCTGTTCTACGGGCAATTAAATCTGGAAGCTGGCATCACTGCGGAGAACGACAATGGCATCTGGGCAGTGGACGCCTCAGGCGCACTCGTCAAAATTGTGATGGAAGGCGATACAATCGCCAGCGGAAAAGTCGTGAAGTCCATAGTGGCCCTTACGGGTGTCCTTGGCTCCACAGGAGTCACGCACAGCTTCAATAACAACCGCCAAATCACCTACCTAGCCACATTTGTGGACGGAACCAAGGGTATCGTTACCAGCCTCATCCCGTAATCAACACACAACAACTCAACAAAACCTAAAACAAATCGTCAGTCACAAAACCATCCAACAAACCAACAACCTATAAAACACATGAAAACACTAAAACAAATCGCCCTCGCAGCAATGCTCGGCCTCGCCATTCACAGTGAAGCCCTTGCTGTGGACAAACTCTACATCACCGGTTCCACCGCGTTCCGTGCTCAAACCCACACCGCCATCACCAACATCCTGTCACCGGGATTTGTGTATGCCTACGCAGGTGCATCCGCGACTGGGGCAACTCGTGCCATCTACAGCGGCACCTTGATCGCGAACAGCCAGCCCGTCATCATCAAGACCTCGTGGTCCGGCTCGACTCTCGGTATGAAAGCCGTGTCCCAGGGCGTCCTGACAGACTACCTGACGGACGCCACCACGATGTCCGCAGGCGGCACCTCAGGTGCTACCACGGTTGGTGATATAGTGAATCCTGACGCTGGCATGGCGGACAGCTTCCAAAACGCCACCAAGTTCACCACGCCTACACTGACCTTCCAGGCAGTCGGCATCCTGCCCTTCAAATGGATCGCCAATGAAGGTAGCGGTGCAGCAGGGATCACCAACATGACGCCCGCCCTCGCTCAGCCTCTCTATGGCAATGGCAGCCTCCCGCTGTCGTTCTGGAGCGGCCTGGCTGCTGATTCCACCAAGCTCGTCTATGCTTATGGCCGCGACGAAGGATCTGGCACCCGCACCGTGGGCTTCGCCGAGAGCGGCGTTGGCTCCAACGCGATTGTGACCCAGTATAAGCTCACAGTTTCTGGCGACACCATTACTGCAGCGGTTCCTTACCCGGCCACTGCGATTACGGGTCTCGGCACCACCCTCTTGGGCAACGGTGGTGAGAGCAGCGGCGGCACCGTCGGCACTAACATGGGAAAAACCTCGGCGACAGTCAGCGTGAACGGCGGCCCTGCAGCGCAGGCCTACTTTGTGGCCTACGTCGGTGAGACCGATGCCAACACGGCCATCGCGGCAGGCGCAACGGAGCTGACATGGAACGGCGTTCCATTCAGCCTCGATAACATCAAGAACGGAAAATACACGTTCTGGAGCTACCAGCACGTGACCTACAAGTCCGACATTGATGCAGGCAAGAAGGCAATCGCCGATGCACTCGCCGCACGTATCCTGAACTTCGATTCCCCAATCTTGCTCAGCACCATGAATGTCACCCGCACTGCAGATGGCGGCACCGTGACTCCGTAATCCACAACCACAATAATCTATCAATAACCGGTGCGGGTGGCAACACCCGCACCGGTTTTCTTTTGCAGCGTAAGGGTGAAGGGCGGATATGACGGGCATCCATGCGTTTCAGGCTCCGTAAAAAGCAAGAGTCGCGAAAACGTAACCCGCAAGCCGCTTTCCTGACACGGAGTGGTGCTAACTTTACGAGAATAGGCGTTCTGCCTGCCAGTTAGACACACAGCCAACCGGGACACTTTCCCATATTTTAACCATCAACCAATTACCTATTAAAATCATGAAACTCAAAAAACTCTTCACTGCCATCGCCACCGCTGCGGTTGTGTTTATCGCATCGTCAGCGCAAGCGCAAACCTACACCGGCAACGATCTTTTCCTCGGTTTCCGCTCGACCAGCGGGAGCCAGTGCTACGTTGTAAATATCGGGCAGGCTTCACAGTTCACAGGTGCGTCGGGCCCGGTCACAGTTTCCGGTCTGGGAAATATTGCGGCGGATCTCGCGGCGGTCTTTGGGAATGATTGGAATGGAACCCGCTCGGATATGCTCTGGAGCGTTTCTGGAGCTACGGGTTCGTTTGCCGCAGTCGGAAGCGATCCCTTGAAAACACTGTATGCGACGAGGGAGCGGACGAGTCCCGGCACACAGAGCACACCATGGATTCGTGCAAGTGATACGGCCCAGGGAACCACGACCAATCTCATGATAGCCCTCAGTGTCGCCTACACCACCTATAGCGCGACGGCAAACAGCCCCGGTAAGGGCGTCATCCAAACAAATACGGACATTAACTCCTATGCCAGCTATCAGCCGGGTGGCGATAATTCCGGCCCTGCGCCCGGCACCAGTTTCAAGGCATTTAACCCGACCATTGAGGGCACTTTCACCACTGGCGTAGCTGGTTCCGTCCTGGATCTCTACCGCTCAGTAGTAAAAACGGCCAATAATCAGCCAGCCGAATTAGTAGGCACATTCACCATCGCTACCGATGGTGCACTCACTTTCACACCGGCTGTCTCCGGGCCGGGGACGATCGCTTTTAGCTCAGCCACCTATACGCAGCAGGAAAACCGCACGCAGGACGTGGTGAAGACGATCACCGTGAATCGCACAGGCGGTTCCTCCGGCGCTGCGAGCGTCGAAGTCACAATCACAGCAGGCACGGCGACAGTGACCGACGATTACACGGCGACCACACCAGTAACGCTCAATTGGGGGGCTGGGGATTCTGCACCGAAGACTTTCGATGTGACCGTGAAGACCGACGCCTTAGTGGAAAGCGGCGAGACCGTCTTGCTCGCTCTGCAAAACGTCACCGGTGCCACGCTCGGGACGACCACCAGCGCGACGCTCACCATCAGCGATCCGCCACCAGTCGGCTCAGTCGCATTCAGCTCTGCCACGTATTCGCAGACGGAACCTGCCAGCGGAACAGTGGACATGACCGTGACCGTAAACCGCACCGGCGGTTCGGCGGGCGCAATCAGCGTCGAGGCCACCATCACCGCAGACACGGCGACCGTGACGGACGACTATACTGCGACCACGCCCGCCACGCTCAATTGGGCGGACGGTGACAGTGCGGCGAAGACTTTCACCATTACCGTGAAAGCCGACGCAATTACTGAGAGTGCGGAGACCATCAACCTCGCCCTGCAAAATGCCACCAATGGCGCAACGATCGTCGGGCAGAGCACCGCAGTCGCAACAATCAATGACCTTCCACCATCCACTGGCACACTTGCATTCAGCTCTGCCACGTATTCCCGCGCGGAAAATGCGAGCGGTGATGCTACGATGACCATCACCGTGACCCGCACCGGCGGCTCGGCTGGCGCTGCGAGCACGGAAGTCGCAGTAACACCAGTCACTGCCAGCAATCCAGCCGACTACACTGTGAGCACCCCCGTCACGCTGGACTGGCAAGCCGGCGACGCCACATCGAAGACATTCGACATCACCATTAAGTCCGATGCGCTTCTTGAAAGCGCCGAGACATTCAGCCTCGCACTGCAAAACGCCACGGGAGCAACTCTGAGCGGCCAGACCACCGCCACCGGCACCATCACCGATGGCACCGTCATCATCCCGCTCGCACAGCTCGGCGGCAGCTACAACGGTCTGCTGACCCCCGCCACGAATCCGCTGCTCCACAGCGGTCTCATCAATGTGAAAGTCACCACGAAAGGCACCTTCACCGGCAAGGTCACCCTAGGCGGCGTCGCGCTGCCTATCAGCGGTGCCTTCAATGCCGTGGATGGTGCCGGGCGCTTTGGAAAAACACTGACCTCGACCATCGAACTGGTGAAAAAATCCAAACCTGCAAACATCTCCCTCGGCTTTCTCGCACTGAACCTCGATATCACCGGCGGCAACAAAGTCACTGGCACGCTGAAGGACATGGCCGGCACCACCTTGTTTGGCACCATCTCCCACGCAGACCGCGCACTTTATACATCGAAGAAAACTCCCGTCGCGCCGCTGATGAACGTCCCCACGACGGTCCTCGATCCCACCAAGGAAAAAGGAAAATACACCGCCATCTTCGGAGCCAATGCCGACCCAAATAATGGCATCGCCAAGAACGGATTTCCACAGGGAGACGGCTACGGCGCGGTCACCGTTTCCACCGCCGGCGTGGTAAAAGTCCTCGGCAAACTCGCCGACGGCAGCAAAGTCAGCTACTCGAATGCGCTTTCCAAAAACAACGAATGGCCGCTCTTCATCCAGCTCTACAGCAAAGCCGGCTTCATCAGCGGAAACATTGTTTTTAGCAATCAAGCACAGACAGACGCAGCCTGCGCCGGAATGATCTGGTTCAAGCCGGATACGTCTGCCGCGAGAGCACCGCTAAAACCGTATCCCGCCGGCTGGCCCAACGGAATCACCACCGACTTCATCGCGTCGAAATATCTCGTCCCCACGAAACCCACGACAAAGAACCCGACGCCGCCGAATCCCGACACCGTCCTCGGTCTAGGAGTCCCCGGCGCGCTCGTAAATACGACGGACAATATCTTCATCACACTCGCAGACGGCGGCCTCACAACAAACACCTCCAACGACGCAAGCCTCAGCGATAAGAGCAAGGTCACCGTCCACGGAGCTACCGCCGCCTCCACCGCAGCGACTTTGTTGAAAACAGCATTTGTCCCTGCCACCGGCGCGATGAGCGGCAGCTTCACGCACCCCGGCACTGGCAAAGTGGTGAAATTCGCAGGCGTCGCCTACCAAAAAACCAACACCGCCAGCGGCTACTTCCTCTACTTCCCGCCAAAGACCGCCGCACCTGGCACACCAGCCGAGAGCGGTGCAGTCGGCGTCGCGGAGAAATAGACATCGCGGCCACATGCCTGCCGTTAGTTCGCCAAACAGGAGTAAGTCCGTTAAAGGCAACAAATGAAAGGCTGGCTAACGCGTTCGGCGAGCAGGAACATTCTAGGCTTGGAGAGGCTACGTTGCCTCCTTTGACCATCCAAAGCGCCCGCTGCCATTTGCATGGCAGGCGGTGCCGCACTTTCGTGGCTGACTGCGCTCTACGCCTCTTTGTCGGGTTTGCTTCCTGCCGCTGTAGAAGTCTTTCTGTAAAAGCTGATATCGACTCCCCTACAAGAGCGGCGGCGAATGAGGTGAAACAGCTGCGGATGTAGTTCCCGCCAAACCTAAAACCAGTGCCGAATCTTCCGCCTCGGCACATTTTGATGCGTCCGATCCTCCCTCTCTTTTTATATCACAGGGAAATCTGACGTCCTTCGCGATATTTCCCACGGACATGCTTTGACGGTTTGTCATATGCAGCAATATGCACTTTTAGACGAGCCGTAATGGCATTTCTTTGAATCCCACTTTTAAATCAAAAGCCTCTAAACCTTGATTTCATGAGGCTTTCAGGCCGGTTTGAAGTGGTGCCAGAGGGGAGAGTTGAACTCCCGACCAAGGGCTTATGAGTCCCCTGCTCTACCACTGAGCTACCCTGGCATTTATTTTCGGGGTCGCGGAAAATAGCGATCAGCAATCGCGTGGCAAGTGCGTTTTCCATAGTCGGTTCGTAAGGGGATTCAATCGCAGCCCAAATTCACAGAATGCGAACAATAGAAGTGTCTC
>JBEIQV010000008.1:0-27036 GCA_040376335.1 Verrucomicrobiia bacterium
CGATCCACGCGAACGACTTGTTGGTTGCGCGCGACGATGCGCGTCTTGCGGATCGTCGTGTAGCTGGGATCGAAAATGACGCCATCGAGCGTGACGCCGCGTGTTTCCAAAATTCCGCGCAGGATGTCCGCATCGTGCCCCGTGCCGGCGAGGCTGAGCAGATGCACATGGTCCACAAACTCGCGCAAATTCCGGGCGACGTTTGCAGCGCCGCCGGCGTTAAAAGTTTCTTTCACCACTTCGACGACCGGCACGGGTGCCTCCGGCGAAATGCGTCCGACTTTCCCCCAGATGAATTCATCGAGCATCATCTCGCCGACGACGAGAATACGTTTGGAGGGAGCGAGAATTTCGGAGGCGCGTTTGCGGTTCATTTAAGCGAGAGCTTCGGTGACTGCGGCGAAGAGCAGCGGCAGCATCAATTCGTGGTGGCCGACGAGATACACGCCTTTGCCGCCGAGCGCGGTGGGGCGGCGCTGGACGTTTTCCGACGGGCGGTAGTGGCGTGTCATGTCGAGCGTTGCGGTGGTGAACTTTTCCACTTTGTGACCGAGGTTGCGGGCGATGGTGAGCGCTTTCAAAAAAACCTCGGGCATGATCACCGCGCTGCCGACATTGAGCACGACACCGCCTTCGAGCTGCGCGCACACGGCGGCGAACGTCTGAAAATCGCGGTAGCTCGCCTCGCCGAGATGCGCGCCGTTGGTGGTCGGGTGCTGGTGGATGATGTCGGTGCCGATGCCGATGTGGACGGTCACCGGGATGTCCAGCTCCGCGCCGGTTGCCATGATCGAGAGGTGCTTGTTTGGAAATGTGAGCGCGTGTTCTCCGAGCGCGCGTCCAGCGCCGAGGTCGCGTGCGATTCCGTCTGCGAGCGCGGCATTCATCATGCGGCCGGTTTCATCCACCATGCCGAACGATCCATCGTTCAACCCGCGCTGAACGTCTTCGCTCGTCTCGCCGTTGTAGCACAGCTCGAAGTCGTGGATCGCGCCCGCGCCGTTGAACGCAACTGCGTTGACGATGCCGCGACGCATCGCGTCCACAATGAGCGGATTCAGACCGACTTTGATCGAGTGTGCGCCCATCATCAGCAGCACGGGGCGCTGGTTTTTTACCGCCGTTGCGATGGCGGTGACGACACATTTGAAATCCTGCACCGCGAGGAAATCCGGCAGCTTGTCGAGGAACGTCGCGAAGCTTTCGCCAGCGGCGTGCGGTTTGGCGAATGCTTCCACCGCGACCTTGTTGGCGCGGTCGGCGACGGGATACGTTCGGATTTTTGAAAAGTCTAAAGGCGGAAAGCGCACGCGTGGAAATCTGGAATGTCCGGCGACGAATGTCGAACGTCGAATGTCCGCGCCGCCTCGGAATCGGACAGCAACGGATGCGGTTTGTTCACATTCCCTTCGAGCCGGGCGGTGGATTTTGCGGCCATTTATCGCTGCGGAATGGCGAGGCGGGCAGGCCGGCGGAGTTGATGAGATTGCAGTCGGGATTGTCCGCCCAGCCGTAGCGGATGGCGACGGGCGAGGGGACTTTTGGGCTGCTGACGACGATATGATCGCCCTCGATGACAGCATCTGCCCACACGAACTTTTTGTCCTCCCCAGCGAGTGCGAAGCCTTTGATCGGCCCGCCGTCACTCGTCTTGAGCCCATTGCTGTTGCTGAAGCTGAGGCGGATTTTCGACTCTTCAATCTGCATTCCGCCGTAGAGCGGGCCGCTGTATTCCATCTCCCGAAAATACACCTGCGCCAGCGCGGAGAGCGCGAGCCGGTGGCCGATGGCCTGTTTGTTTTTCGGATGGATGTCCTTCGCGTCGCCCACGTCAATCCCCACTGCCATCCCTGTGCGCGGCAGTTCGAGCGTGTTGAATTGCGCCTCGCGGATTTCCGCCCAGTAACTGTCCGTCGGTTCTTCGTGGCGTGCGCCGAAATTTACCAACTGCACGTAGAGAAACGGAAACTCTGACTCGTCGCGAGGCACGCCCTGCGCCTTGGCAAATTCATGTCGCCACGATAGAATCATCGTCGCAAAAAGCTGCCCGTATATTGCGTGGTCGCCGCTCTTCGCGGGGCCACCATTTGCCTCGCCCTGATACCAAATCGCACCGCGAATCGTGCAGCCCGCCACGGGTGCGATCATGCCGTTGAAAAGCACCGTTGGGTCCGTGAACGGCGGAGAAAATTTCGTCAGTTCGGGTGTGGAGCGTATTTTTCTCGAACGCCCGCCGAACGACGCATTCGACTTCATCGCGATCTCCGGCATCCAAGCCTCCACCGGCGTTCCGCCCCACGAAGCGTGGATCACGCCCACTGGCACTTTGAGTTTTTGATGCACTTCGCGTGCAAAGAAAAATCCCGCCGCCGTGAAGTGCCCCACAGTCTCCGGTGTCGTCACTTCCCATTTGCCTTCGCAATCTTCGAGCGGCGTCGCACTCAGCTTTTGTTTGACGGTGAAAACGCGCAAGTCCGGGAAATTACCCGCCGCGATCTCCGCCTCTGCGTCCTTCGTGCCTTTCACTTCCATCTCCATGTTGGATTGCCCGCTCGCCAGCCACACCTCGCCCACGGCCACGTTCTTCACCGTCAGTGTATTTTTTCCAGCCACCATCAATTCACGTCCTGCGCCCGGTTTCAGTCCTTCGAGTTTCACCGCCCAGCGGCCTTTGCCGTCAGCAGTCGCGGAGGCCTTCGTTTCGCCGAGAGTCACGTTCACTTTCTCGCCCGCATCCGCCCAGCCCCACACGTTCGCCTTCGCATCCTGCAACAGCACCATGTTGTCGCTGATGACCACAGGCAGCCGCACATCCGCAAACGAAACAGATGACAAGGCGAACAAGACGGATGCGATGAATTTCATGTGGGCGATAATGAAAGGCGGGGCATCTGCGGGCGATACGTTTGTGAGGTGAAATCTGAAAGGTGTATGACGACACACATTTGTAGCCTGAGCATCAGTTGACACCGCACGCACACCGCTGCTAGTTTCCGCGCGCCTTAGCTCGGCGACGTCATGTTACTTAATCGTCCAGTGCTCGTCCTCAACCGGCTGTGGCAGGCGATTCACGTCTGCACCGCCCGCCGGGCGTTCTCGCTTCTCTGCCAGGGACACGCGCAAGTCGTCCACACCGACGACGGTTCCTTTTCCACCCACGACTACGAAAGCTGGCGCGATCTCAGTTCGCGCGAACCGGATGCCCACATGGTGCAGACCACGCGCTTCAGCTTCCGCGTGCCGCGCGTGATCGTCCTCATGCTTTTCGACCGGATGCCGCGCAAAGAGGTGAAATTTACCCGCCACAACATCTTCGAGCGCGACCGCAACACCTGCCAGTATTGCGGAAAGCACTTCGACCGCCGCGATCTGAATCTCGACCACGTCTTCCCCCGTGACCGTGGCGGAGCGATGACTTGGGAAAACATCGTCTGCTCCTGCATCCGCTGCAACACGCGCAAGGCCAACCGCACCCCCGAGGAAGCGCGGATGAAGCTCATCAAAAAGCCCGAGCGTCCGAAGTGGCGACCCTTCGCCCACCTCACCTTCGGAGCCGATCAGCACGAAAGCTGGAAACACTTCGTGGACTTCGCCTACTGGAACGTCGAGTTAGGCGAGTAGTTTTGAGTCCATGCCGATTTAACCCCCGTGCTAAAAATCGCACGCCGAAGAATCGAAGATTCGGAATCACTATTCCTAGAATATAACCAACACATTAGTAATTGGTTACAATCTTGCTGCATCGAATGGTAGAAGTCATATTTTTGCAAGTAGTCATGGAGAGATATTTTGGTGTTACTCATGGAGCACAAAAGAAAAATACTTCTCCGATAAGCACAGGGCGCAAACGCCAGTCCTCGTTCTTTCGCCAGAGGCAACCCTAAAATCTTTCCAATAGTAGCCACCAATAGAGTTGTTTAAAGGATCGTAAAATAGATGACGGCTGGCTTTCTCTCCGCGCATAGTGCGGGTGTGAATGGAAGAATTCTAAACATAGCCGCCTACAAGTTTGCTCCGATGACGGAGTTGAAGGCGTTGCGCGCGCGGTTGCAGGAATTTTGCAAGGCGCAAGGACTGAAAGGGACAATTTTATTGAGCCCGGAGGGTGTGAATCTTTTTGTCGCGGGACTGTGTGCGGATGTGGAGGCGCTGATGGAATTGCTGCGGTCGCTGCCGGGGCTGGAGGGTTTGCAGGGGAAGCTGAGCGAGACGGACGAGCAGCCTTTTCAGCGGATGCTGGTGCGGCTGAAGCGCGAGATAATCGCGTTTGGCGTGGAGGGAATCGCGCCCGCCGAGCGCACTTCGCCGAAGCTGGCGGCGAAGGAACTCAAGCAGTGGCTCGACGATGGAAAGCCGGTGACGTTGCTCGATACGCGGAATGATTACGAAGTGAAGCTGGGCACTTTCCGCAATGCGCTGCCCATCGGCGTGGATCATTTCCGGGATTTCCCAGCGGCGGTGAGGAAGCTGCCGGAGGAGTTAAAGGAGACGCCGATTGTCATGTTTTGCACGGGCGGCATCCGCTGCGAAAAGGCGGGGCCGTTCATGGAGCGCGAGGGTTTTAAGAAAATCTTCCAGCTCGATGGCGGAATCCTGAAATACTTCGAGGAGTGTGGTGGCGCGCATTACGATGGAGAGTGTTTTGTTTTCGATCAGCGCGTGGGCGTGGACCCGAATCTGCGCGAGACGGATTCGGCGCAGTGTTTCCACTGCTTGTCACCGCTCACCGCCGCCGAGCAGTCCGACCCGCGTTATGTGGCGGGAAAGTCGTGCCCACATTGTTTTCAGACGCCTGCCGAGCAGATGCGCGCGGCCATCGCAGCGCGCACGGAGATGATGCGGAAAATCTTCACGCCGCTCCCCGGCAGCACGCCCTACGATCAATTCAAGCCGATGAACATCCCGCAGGTTTGCGACGGGCAGTCTCTCCTGGAGGCGCTCGCACACGTGGTAAAATCATACACAGAAGAGCAATGGCTCGCGCGCTGCGAAGCAGGTCGCATTTTGGATAAAGAGCACCGTCCTGCCGAAGCGTCGCGCATCGTGCGTGCTGGCGAGCGTTACTTTCACAAGGTCGATCAAATCATCGAGCCGGACGTGAATCCGAACGTCGAAATCCTCCACGAAGACGAGGCGGTCGTCGTCATCAACAAACCCGCGCCGCTGCCGATGCACCCCGGCGGACGATATTTTCGTAACACGCTCCAACATCTGCTGAGCGCCGCCTATGCGCCGGAGAAGCCTCACCCCGCACACCGGCTCGATGCAAATACGACGGGCGTCGTGCTCATCACGCGCACGCGACATTTCGCGGGATTGCTCCAGCCGCAGTTCACGCGCGGCGAGATCGAAAAAACTTACATCGTCCGCGTGCAGGGGCATCCAGCGAGCGATGTGTTTGCGTGCGATGCACCCATCAGCGACGAAGCGACCAAACTCGGAGCGCGCACTGTGGACGCCGTTGACGGACTGCCCGCGCGCACGGAGTTTTGCGTTTTGCAACGCCTGCCCGATGGCACTGCGCTCATCGAGGCGCGTCCACTCACTGGCCGCACCAACCAAATCCGCATCCATCTATGGCATCTCGGTCATACGGTATGCGGCGACACCGCTTATCTCCCCGGCGGAAAAATCGGCTCGCAGCAAACTCTAGCCATCACCGACCCGCCGCTTTGCCTGCACGCATGGCGTATCGCCTTCACCCACCCGAAGACAAAGCAGCGCATGGAATTCACCGCCCCGCCGCCATCGTGGGCTGAAGGTGTTTAACAGTCTGTTGAAACACGCCGCACCCGCAGATTCCAAGGGATGATTAACCACGGATAACACGGATTTTCACGGATAGCTTTGTGCTTCCGAAAACAACATCCGTGAAAACCCGTGTTATCCGTGGTTAAAAATCGCGTATCCATGTTTCTATAAACCGTCATCGCCGCGATCCGGAGTGGCCGATAGGGGCTAGTGAGTCGCCGAAGACCTGACGCGGGTTTTCGCGGAGGTGCTTGGTGATTGCGTCCATGAACTGCGCGCCGAACTGTTCGAGCTTCCGTTCGCCAACACCAGTGACATTGCGCAGTTTGTTTTCGTTCGTCGGGTAATCGCGCGCCATTTCGCGCAGCGTGGTATCGAGAAAGACGATATACGGCGGCACGCCCAGCCCTTCGGCGATTTCGCGCCGCAGTGTGCGGAGAGTCTCGAAGAGTGTTTCGTCGCACGGGATTTCGCCCGCGCGTTTTGTCTTCGGTTTTGCGGGTTCTGCCTTTGCACCGCGCGCGGGGAGTTGTGTCAGTTGCACTGGAGTGCGTGCTTTCAATGCCTGCAATCCCTCGTTCGTGATCTCGATGGTCGGGAACTCACCGCTCGCCAGCCGCAGCAGGCCGAGGCGCACTAGTTCGCGCCCGATGAATTGCCACTCCTGACGCGTGTGCTCCTTGCCGATGCCATAGGTGGTAAGTTGATCATGGTTCCATTTGCGGATGCGCTCGGTGTCTGCGCTCGTGAGCACTTCCGCATGGTGATTCACGCCGAAGCTCGCATCTTTGCGGTAGCTCGCCTCGCGTGCGCGCCACACGGTGCTCAGAAATTTCTGCGCGGCCAGGGTGCCGTCCCACGTCTCGCGTGGTTCCAGGCAGTTGTCGCACGCTCCGCAATTTGGCTGGGTAAATGTCTCGCCGAAATAGTTCAGCAGTTCGCGCCGGCGGCACCCCGCGTTCTCCGCGTAGTGGACGATCTGCTGGAGTTGCGCGCGAGCAATGCCGCGCTGCTCCGGGTCGCTGATTTCATCGAGAAAGCCGATCTGTTTCGCCACATCGCTCGCGGCGAACAGCAGCAGGCAATCCCCCGGCAGCCCATCGCGTCCGGCGCGTCCCGTTTCCTGATAGTAGCCCTCCACGTTCTTCGGCAGATCATGGTGAATCACGAAGCGCACGTTCGGTTTGTTGATGCCCATGCCGAAGGCAATCGTCGCGCAAATCACCGTCACCTCGTCGCGCAAAAACAGCTCCTGGTTCTCAGCGCGTTCCTTGTCTCCGAGCCCCGCGTGATACGGACGCGCAGCGAACCCATCCTCCGCCAGACGTTCCGCCAGCGACTCGCAGCTCTTCCGGCTTTGGCAGTAAATGATCCCGCACTCTTTGCGCCGGCCTTTCAAAAACTGGACCACCTGCCGATACGGCGTGTCCTTCGGCACCACGCGATAGGTGAGGTTCGGGCGGTTGAAGCTCGCCACGAAAACGTTTGCCGACTTGAGGCGCAGTTGCGTCACGATGTCCTCGCGCACGCGCTCCGTCGCCGTCGCAGTGAGCGCCATGAACGGCACGCCGGGTAAGTGTTCGCGCAACGTCGCAATCTGCCGGTATTCCGGGCGAAAATCGTGGCCCCATTCCGAGATGCAGTGCGCCTCGTCAATCGCCACCAGCGCGATTTTCCACTCGCGCAGTTTTTCCAAAAACGAATCCACCATCAGCCGCTCCGGCGCGACGTAGAGCAGATTGTATTCGCCATTATACAGCCCGCTGAGCCGCGCCCTTGCTTGTTTCTCGGTCAGCGTGCTGTTCAGAAAAGTCGCCGCCACGCCCGCAGCCACCAGCGCGTCCACTTGATCCTTCATCAGCGCGATGAGTGGCGAGACCACGATCGTCAGCCCTTCGCGCACGAGCGCCGGGAGTTGAAAGCACAGCGACTTCCCGCCGCCCGTGGGCAGCAGCGCAAACACATCCTCGCCCGCCAGCGATTTCTCGATGATCTCCTGTTGCAAAGGCCGGAACGAGTCGTAGCCGAAGACGGATTTCAGCGTGGTGTGTAAATTGGGCGTCACAAAGGGAACATCCACCATTCGCTGCCACTGAATCAACGCGTGATTTCTGCCGGACATCCTTCATCATCCACTAATGCAAATTGTCGCATGGCTTGTTGCCGCACTTGCGCACTTCGATGCGCAGCCAGTTCCGCCGAATCCTGCGCACCCGCCTGTCATTCTCGTCCACGGTATTTTATCGAGCGGTGCCGACATGGCCCGACTCGCCAGGCACCTCCGCGCCAATGGGCGTGTAGTTTTTACGCCTACGTTTACGCCTGCTGGCGGCGCTGCAAAACTCGAAGACCTCGCAGCCAAACTCGCCGATTATGTCGCGCTAAACATTCCCGACGGTCGGTTTGATCTCGTCGGTTTCAGTATGGGCGGCCTTGTCTCTCGCTATTACGTCCAGCGGCTCGGCGGGGTCGAGCGTGTCAGAAATTTCGTCACGATGGCCGCGCCGCACAACGGCACCGTGTTCGCGCATGTGCATCGCGCTCCCGGCTATTTGCAGATGCGCCCCGGTAGCGAATTTCTCCGCGACCTCGCGACCGATGCCGACACGCTGCGGCGCGTCAATTTCACAAGCTTCTATACGCCGCTCGACGCCGTAGTCGTCCCCGCCCGCAGCGCCGAGATGCCGCAAGCCCGCAACATCCGCATTTGGGCCGCGATGCACCCTTCGTTCATTATGGAAAAGCGCTGCATCCGGGCCGTGGCGGACGCGCTTCGATAGCGCTACCAGACCACGTTGATCGAGTAGCGCTTAAAGGCGCGGTCGCTGGTGATGACTTCCAAATCCTCGCCCATTGCCTGAGCGATGAGGAGACGATCAAAAGGATCACGGTGATGCAGCGGCAACACCGAAACGGTCTCCGTGTGGGAGGGCTGTATTGGCAGGAGTTGAAAGCCGTGGTTTTGCAGTGCGCGCACCCATTCCGTGACACTGCCATCCAGCTTCAGCTTTTTGAGGCGGATTTTCACCGCAACTTCCCAGACGCTCGCGATTGAAAACCACACCGGACGGGTGCCGTCCTCCAAGGCTTTCCGCGCTTTCTTACTCAGGTTCTCCGGCTCTTCCGAAGCCCAGAGCAGCACATGTGTGTCGGCGAGATAAGCCATCACATGTATTCCTTGAAGTCATTCAGCGGCGCGTCGAAATCCGCCGCAATCGAGATGCGGCCTTTCCAAAATCCCAGTTCGCGTTTGTTCGGCTTTTCTACAATCGGGCGAATCTCCGCGATGCGTTTGCCACGTTTCGTGACGTAGTAGGTGTGCCCGTCTGCGACCTTCCCGAGAATGCCGGAAAGATGCGTCTTCGCTTCAAAAGCTCCGACTTCATGCATGAGCGGGTGCGACTCCTGAACGACAGAAGTCTGTTCGCCTGAATCGTCCGGGCTACCGTGTGATTTAGTTTTCGCTTTCACGCCAACTAGTCTGTTCAACTAGTTGACTCATTCAAGCTCCGAATTTGTCCTACGACACCAGCGGCAGCAGCTTGCCTAGTAGGTCGCTGATTTTTACGCGTTCCTGCGAACCGTCGTCGCGGTGGCGGAGGGTGACGGTGTCGAGCAGTTCGGGGCCTTTTTCGCCGAGTGTGTCGAAGTCCACGGTGACGCAGAACGGCGTGCCGGCTTCGTCCTGACGGGCGTAGCGTTTGCCGATGCTGCCGCCTTCGTCGTAGTCGGCGGCGAGATGCTTCTTGAGCAGGTCGTATACACCGCGCGCTTTGGCAACGAGCTCGGGCTTGTTTTTCAGCAGCGGGAAAACGGCGACTTTTTTCGGCGCGATACGGGGGTGAAAGCGCATGACTGTCACAGTTTCCTTCGCGCCCTTCGCGTCAGTCTTTTCGACTTCGGTGTAGGCGAGCGCAAGGACGGCGAGTGCGAGGCGATCGAGACCGGCGGACGGTTCGATGACATGCGGGACATAGAAGCCTTTGAAGAGACGCTCGCACCACTCGGCGACTTTCTCGGCGGGTAGTGCGCCTCTTTCCTTGGCGGAATTTTCGGCCTGCTTGCGAGCGACGAGAGCGGCACGCTGCTCATCGGTCCACTTGGCGAAGGCTTGCTTCACTTCGTCATCGAAGAATTCCTGCGGCTTACCGCTGGCGTTTTGGTGCGCTGTGAGATCGAAGTCGCCACGAGCGGCAATGCCCTCCAGCTCCTCGGTGCCGAATGGGAACTTGAACAGGATGTCCACACAGGCACGCGCGTAGTGCGCGAGGTCTGCCTTGCCCTGCCAATAGTAATCGAGCACGTCGGCGCCGAGGCCGATGCCCGCGTAGTAGGCCGTGCGCTGCGCGACCCAGTAGCGGTGCCACATCTCCCAGCCCCAGTTTGGCTGCGGCGTGGAAAGGTCGGCGCTTTCGCTCCATTGCGCGACGCTGCCGCACGCGGCCTCGATGGCCTCGTCGGGCTTGATGAAAAACTCCAGTTCCATCTGCTCGAATTCGCGCGAGCGGAAGGTGAAGTTGCGCGGCGTTACCTCGTTGCGAAACGCCTTGCCGATTTGGCAAATGCCGAACGGAACTTTCTGCCGCGTGGAGTCCACGACGTTCTTGAACTGGGCGAAGATCGCCTGCGCCGTCTCGGGGCGGAGATACGCCTTGTCGTCGTCGGACGCCGTCGCGCCGACGAAGGTGTGAAACATGAGGTTGAACGGCTTCGGCTCCGTGAGCTGCGCGCCGTTCTCGGGGTTGAAAGCACGGGAGTTTTCGACCTTCGCCGTAGTTTCGCCGAGAAGCTGAGGATTCTTCAGGCCGCGGGAGGTGTAAAACTGGATGGCGACTTTGCGCGCGCTCTCCGGCGGTTTGCCGGGAGGTAGCAGGACAGAGAACTTTTCATCGCGCCACGACTCCAGCACCGACTCTACGATTTTGGCGACGGAGTTATCGAGCGGCTCCACTTCGTGCGTGGCGTCGGGATGACTGAGCAGCGTGCGCACCTCTGTCGCAAGATCTGACACATTCAGCGCCGGATTTTCGAGATGCTTGGCAACGTGATTGAGCAAGGCCTTGTAACCAGTGGAATCTACTGCCACCGCCTCGCCGACCGCACCTACGTAGGAATACACGGTGCCCGACTGCGGATCGACATGATCCGCGCGGAAGCGCTTCTTCGTCACGAGGCAGTCCGCCATCGGATCGCTGAATGTATCCACATGACCTGATGCCTTCCAAATCGCCGGATGCATGATGATTGTCGCATCGAGGCCGACGACATCCTCGCGGTCGCGGGTCATCGCGCGCCACCATGTATCGCGCAGGTTGCGCTTCAGCTCCGCGCCGAGCGGACCGTAGTCCCAGAAGCCGTTGATGCCGCCGTAGATCTCTGAGCTTTGGAAGATGAAGCCGCGCCGTTTGCAGAGGCTCACGATTTTTTCCATCAACGGGATTTCTTTGGTCTGGCTCATAGTAGTGTGAAAAGGGCGCGGAAGATGGGCGGAGAGAGGGTGGAGTGCAAGTTCAAGGACGCGACGTGCAAAAAACTCGGTGCCTTTACGGACGCTTGCGCTCGTCATTTGCCCGGCATACCGTCCGCCTATGCCGCGCTACGATGCATACACCGCGCAGACGCCCAGCGTTTCGCCGACGAAGGGCTGGTTCATCTCCGCACTCACGGGATCTCTGGTCGTTCACCTTGGTCTGTTCCTTTGGTTTTACGAAAAGCAGATCGAGAATTTCGGGCCGTCCGACCAGCCCGTGGTGAAGCACGAGACGCTGCAACGCGTGAAGATTTACGAGGACAAAAACAAAAAGCCTGATGAGCTGAAGGCTACGTTGCCGGAGACGAAGAAGTCGCCGAAAAAGGACCTCACTTTACCCACGGAGTTGCCGAAGCCCGACGAAATCAGCGTCACCCCGCAGCACAAGTCGGTAGATACGGATAAGCTCTTCGCCAACGAAAAGCCGGCCATCGAAATGGCCAAGCTGGATACGAAGCTGAACCCAAATCTCGACGAGCAACTGCCGAAATTGCCGGACGATATGTTCACTGACCGCACAGGGCCGAAGGTCACAGCGCGCAAGGCCACGGACTACGGCGCGGATGGCGACGGCTACTCAAAGGCGCTCCAAGTCGCCGGGCAGGGTGTGGATCAAATCCTCGACGGCCTCGCGGCGGGCACCGGCAACGCGCGCCGTCTTTCACTGCCGGGTAATCTCACTTTTGCCCACGACAGCTTTGAACTCAGTGCCGATGGGCAAACTGAGATGGCGAAAATTGCCGAGGCATTTCGCAAATTTCTCGGAGCGGATTTGAACAAAGCGACCTTCATCATCGAGGGACACACCGACCCCACCGGCACCGCCGAATACAACCAGAAGCTCAGCGAGCTGCGCGCCGCATCCGTGCGTGATTGGTTCATCGGCAAACTCGCGTTGCCGCCGGAAAACGTGATGACGAGGGGCTACGGCTCCACGCGTCCCGCCGAGGGAGTGCCGATGGACGGAACAGTCGAGCAACTTCAAGGGCATCGCCGCACAGAGATCATTGTGCGCCGGGCGAAGCACTAATTAGTGGCTGCGCTTTCCCGAACGAAACGGATTCCCTCTTTGCAACCTGCCGTTCTCTCCGGCATCGTCCGTCCCATGCCGAAAGCTGTTCAGTTTGATTCCATCGAAGATGTCCTCCGCGATTTGCGCGCGGGAAAAATGGTCATCGTGACCGACGACGAAGGTCGCGAGAACGAAGGCGACCTCATCATGGCAGCGGAAAAAATCACGCCCAAGGCGGTCAATTTCATGGCCACGCACGCACGCGGCCTCATCTGCGTGCCGCTCGGCGAAGCGCGTGCAAATGCGCTCGGGCTCGAACGCATGGCGCGTGAGAATCGCGAATCGCACAAAACCGATTTCACTGTCGCAGTGGACGCCGCGCGCGGCATCAGCACGGGCATCAGCGCCGCAGATCGCGCCCGCACCATCACTGTGCTCGCCGATGTCAAATCGCAACCTCGCGACCTCGTGCAGCCCGGCCATGTCTTCCCGCTGCGCGCGAAAGAGGGTGGCGTGCTGCGGCGTGCAGGACACACCGAAGCAGGCGTGGATCTGGCACGACTTGCCGGACTGCAACCAGCGGCGGTCATCTGCGAAATCATGAACGCCGACGGAACGATGGCGCGACTGCCGCAGCTCCTCGCTTTTAAAAAGAAACACAAGCTCCGGATGGTGAGCATCGCGGCGCTCATCGCTTACCGCCGCAAGAGCGAGAAGCTCGTTGTTTGCGAGCAGGTAGTAAAAATGCCCACGGAATACGGCGAATTTGATCTGCACCTTTATCGTTCGCTGGTGGATGGCGCGCATCATGTCGCGCTCGTGCGCGGAAAACTCACAGCTTCCAAGGCAACCTTCGTGCGCGTCCACAGCGAGTGTCTTACAGGCGACATCTTCGGCTCGATGCGCTGTGATTGCGGAAACCAACTCCACGCCGCACTGCGGCAGATCGATCGCGCGGGACACGGCGTCCTTTTATACATGAGGCAGCACGAAGGGCGCGGCATCGGCCTCGCTGCAAAAATCCACGCCTACAAACTCCAGCAGGAGGGATTCGACACCGTGGAGGCGAATCTCAAACTCGGTTTCCCTGCCGAGCTGCGCGACTACGGCGTCGGCGCGCAAATCCTCCATGATCTCGGCGTGCGAAAAATGCGCTTCCTCACCAACAACCCGAAGAAAGTCATCGGCCTCGAAGGCTACGGGCTGAAGATCGTTGAGGTCGTCTCGATCAAATCAACGCCGAACAAACACAACGCAAAGTATCTTGAAACCAAGCGTCTCAAGATGGGGCATCTGCTGTAGTCATGCCGCGCGGTAGGGCACTCGCTGTATCTTTCCTGCTCGCAGCGGGGCTGGCATCGGGGGTGTGGTTTTCCCTCAAACGACAGCCGAAGCATCACGCAGCCATCGTGCAGCGCGAGTCGTCGCCGCTGGATGTGCTCAACAAGGAAGAGCGTGCGATTTATGAGCTCGTCGAGCGTTCGGTGGTCTCGCCGGTGGAATTGTGGCTGAACCCAATTCCTAATCCACTGCCAGGGGAGAAAGTGGATTCAGCCAAGCGACTGCTCTCCGAATTTGAAGCGCGTGCTGCTGCACAAAATGTCGCCGCCACCGATCTTCGCGCACAGCTCGCTACCATCGCCAGAAAACTTCGCTCACAGCCTATTCGCGTTGTCGAAATTGACGCACTCGCCGCGCTTGCAGCTTTTGATTTTGCCGCACTGCACGAGCCAGCCGAGGGAAGCGCAGGGGCGTGGCGTGTGTGGCTCGCGATTGGGAAAGCGCGTCTGGCAGGCTGGAAGTTACCCGAAGCAACAGCCGCCTATGAGCGTGCCCTCGCACTGTGGCCGATGGATGCGAGTGCGGAGTGTAAGAGGCACGTCGGCATCCTTCACGTGCGCACGCTCGCAATGCAGGGGCTTTTTTCCGAAGGCGAAAATGTCCTTCGTCAGCAAGGTCCTCAGACGGGGGATAAGCCCTGGTCGGATGCCGATGCTGGTTGGTGGAAGAACGAACTTGCGAATATTTACACGGCGCAAGGCAAGCTGATCGAAGCGGAGAGTGAGATGCGTCGCGCACTGGAGCTTGCGGAAAAGGTGCACGGGTTGGTTCACACGAATGTCGCCGCCATTTCTGTAAATCTTGCTGCTGTCCTGACCATGCGTGGCAACTACGGCGAGGCACTGCGACACATCGTGCGCGCCGAGGCAATCGGCGAGAAAGTTCTGCACCCCGCCGACTTTCGGAACGCCCAATGGGCCATGCAACACGCGAGCATTCTCATGGGCTTGAATCGCTTCTCCGAGGCCGTCGATTTACTCGAACGCGCGATTCTCCATTCGCAAAAGCACCTCGGCGTCGAGCACGTCCTCACCATCCAGCTTCGCAAATTGCAGGCTGACTGCGCGCGCCGCGCCGGTGCTCTTGGCACTGCGGCGCGCATGGAAAAAGAAGCCACGGCGGATCTGGAGGACTTGCTTGGCGAGAAAGATCCCGAGCGTGTCGCGCTCCTCCGCGAGAAGGCACTGCGCCTTGGTGAAAGCGGAGATTTTTCCGGTGCTGAGCGTATGCTTCGTCACGCACTCGATATTCTTCCTGCGGGTGGATTTTCCAACGAGCGCGGGATGCTTGTCGCCGCCCTCGGCGAAAATCTTCTCGCTCAGCGCCGCATTGCCGACGCTGCGTCACTCATCGAAAAAGCGGTCGCTGAGACCGAGCCGCGCGGCGAATCCGCTCCCGAATTTCTCGCACTGCTCCGTGTCTTCGCCCGTATTCGTCAGGCGGAAGGCAAGCCTGCCCTTGCTCGATTGCTTTTGGAGCGAGTCCTCGCCGTATCGGAAAAAAACAGCGGGCCGGATAGTCGTGCCGTTCTGGATGCGCTCGGAGCAATCGCCGCCTTCCAGCATGACGAAGGGCAGATGGTAGAAAGCGAAGCGACTCGCCGACGCATCCTTTCCATTATGGAGAGAGTCATGGGGCAGCGTCAGCCTGGCTACATCGAGGCAAAATTCGCCATCGCGGTTTGTCTCGCTGAACAAGGCCGGCCAAGGGACGCCCTCCCGCTCATGCAGGAAGTCCTCACCGTCGCCGCAGAGATACTGCCCGCGAATGCTCCGATTTTCATCTACTACTACTCGATGACTGCGGGCGCCCACCAGAGCCTGCAACAACACGCCGAGGCAAAGCCCATCGCCCAGCGAGCGCTCGCTCTGGCCATCAGTCATCACGGTGAAAACCACCCCAACACCGCGACAGTCGCCGCTACGCTGGCAAGCTCCTTGAGCGCCCTGGGGGAAATCGAAGAGGCGGAGAAACTCCTGCGCAATGCCGTGAAAATCGCGAGCGACACCAGCGGTAAATTGCACAGCCAACTCCCGGGCATCCTCACGACCCTCGCCAACACCCTCACCACCAAAGGCGCACTCGAAGAAGCCGACAAAATCTACCGCACCGCGCTTTCCCTTTATGAGAGCGAGTTGCCGGGAAACAACACCGGATACTTCAACACACTCGTAGCGCAGGGGAATCTCCTTGTTTTTCGAGGCAAGCACGACGAGGCAGCGACACTACTCCGTCGCGCACTCCTGCTGCGAACTCGCACATTAAAAGCAGACGCAGCACTCCCAGCCGAGATTACGCTCTGTCGCGAAATCTACACGCGCGCCCTTCGCGGGCAGGGATTGTCCGAGAAGGAAGTCGAAGCTCGCATTCAGGAAGCTGGAGCGCGAGTGAAGTGAAATGGCTTGAGGGCTTCGCATACGTGACTGATTGCAGCGCCCTCTCCGGCCAAAGGTCTTGTGCCTTAAGAGGCGTTTCGGGATAAGATGGCGTTTGTGAATCGCTTCCTAAATTACGCATTCGCGCCTTTCCGCGATCCCCTTACACGGGAGTTCCTACTTTTTTGCCTGCCTGCGCTCATCATCGGGTTAGCGCTGCGCGTGACACTTTGCGTTCAGATGCCGATGGGTGTCTATCACGACGACACCCCGGATTTACTTTGCACGGCGGATCGTCTGCTGCATGAGGGCAAGTGGGATATACATGCGAAGAAGACCTTTCTCGTGCCGATGGCTTACACGATCCCCTTCCTGCTGCCCCTGCCTGCGCTGGTGACGATTCCGCTTTTCCAGCACGCTCTCGGGCTTGGCTTGATAGCGATCATCGGCCTGCTTTGCCGACTATGGTTTACGCATTGGAAATGGTTCATCGTGCCGCTCACGTGTGCGACTGCGGTGAATCCATTCATACTCTGGTATGAGCATACGCTGTTGGCCGAGTCGCTGTTTATCTTCTGCACAGCAGTCGTTGCGCTGGCCGGCACGCTCTACGCGCTCGCACCCACGCGTCGGCGGTTCATTTTTCTTTGTGTCTCACTTTTTTTAGAAGCGGGGGCGCGTCCCGAGGGGAAGCTGCTCTTTGGTTTCGGCATCCTCCTCGTCGTGCTGCTCCACGCACGCGCGTGGCGCACAGAATGGAGGCGCGTGGCAATCATCGCTGTGCTGGGACTCATCACACATTTCGTGACACGCGCTGCGCAGGCCGGGCTGTTGCTCTATACGTCCGTCGCGAAAATGACGCCGACCGAGCTGCGCTGCGCGCCCGGTTTTGATCCCTACATCGCGCCGATCCGCGCGGACTTGCAGAAGCGATGGGCGGAGCAGTTTGCATTTCCAAAGGTGAACGACAGACGTGCCGTGGCCGCTGCTGTCGCGCAGTATTTGAAAGAAACCTCCAGCTTTGCAGCTTCGAAGAAGCATCACGACCACAATGATTTCTGCCTTCGGATCGCGATGGAGACATGCTGGCGGAATTTGTTTGCCCTGCCCGAACATGTGTATCGGAAATTCCGTGCAGCCGCCGTGGCATCGCCGGCTGGCAGGCTCGACAAGTCGTGGCTTTTTGATGTGCAGCGCAGGGGCATCCTCGGCAAATTGCCGCTCTTCACTAGTCTCGCTTACGGACTGACGGGCCGGATGCTCACAACTGAAGAGGAAATCAACAAATTTGTGGACGGCAACTATCGTGAAATCCCATGGTTCAGCAGCTTGAACGCAGCGTGGGTCAAGACGGTGAACCGGTGGCATTTTCCCGATGCAAAGATACCGGCAGTGCCGGGCAAGAGCGAAGGATTCAACTATTACGGCGTGCCGTTGTATTTCGCCGTAGCTGCCTGCGGTCTTTTGGCGGTGATGCTGCTGCGCGGCAAGCTGCGCATGTTTCATCTCGCATGGGGGCTGACGCTGCTCGGGTTCTTTTTCGTCATCATGCTCACTGCGAATGTGCGGCCCCGCTTCCGTTTTGTCTTCGAGCCGTTTTGGTTCATCTACATCGCGCTGCTTGCTGAAACGATGTTTCTCGGAGTAAAGGCAGTCATTCGCCGATGAAAGATCGCTACCATTATTTGCTGCTCGCACTGCTCGCAATTCTCGTCGGTGTTCTTTTTCTCCAAGATCCCGGCTTTGGTGATGATTTCACGTATTGGAGCTTCGCTTTCGATCTGCATGAGCGGGGGCTGTCCGCATGGCAGAAGTGGAGCTTTCACGATCTGCGCTGGCCTGTCTGGGGCGTATGCTGGGTGTTGCAAGGGCTTTTCGGTTTTGGCCTCGTTGCGTATTATGGCGAGCCGATTTTATATCTCATCGTCGGTTCGCTGATTGGTTTCGTTATGGGGAGAAAACTGCTCGGCACCGCTGCGGCGGGCTGGGCGTGCGCCATCGCGTTTCAGTTTCACCCGCTACTTGATTCTGTTTCCTACCGCCCAATGCCCGATCTCTCGGAGGGCGTGCTGGGTGCCGGTGTAATGCTTGCGTGGTGGGCACTGATGAAAGCCGAACTTCCTGCGCGCAGAGTTGCTTTTACGGTGCTCGTGGGCATGGGTGTTTTCGTCTGTGAATCGAACCGGCTGACCGGCGTGTTCATCGTGCCGGTGCTTGTCGTCAATACGCTGCTGTTCTTCCGGACGCGGTTTCTCTGGCTAGTGGCGGCAGGTGTCGTGGCGGTGGTGTGCTATGCGGGCGAGATGTGGTTTTACCACGGGCTCTTCGGCGACTGGTGGCACAATCTCCACGCGAACCTGGGAGGTAAGGGTAACAAAGGAACCGAGGCCATCGCGCTCTGGCGTATGCCGCTGCGGTTTCTCGACTCGATGTGGAATGGCAATCCGCTTGCACCATTCTATTGCGTGCTTGCGGTCATCGGCATTCCGGCGGCATGGCGGCGGCATGGCACGTTCGGACGGGTAGTGGTGGTGTGGTTTACCACGCTATACCTGACATACAGTTGCGCGCCACAGGATCTCTCGACATGGCGTCCGTTGATCCGGGACGCGGATCGCTTCCTCTGCGGTCTCGCCATTCCTTTTGCGTTGCTCGTCGTGGCCGGGTTGTGGGCTCTCGCCAGTTCGCGCATGATGACCGCCGCCTGTGCGTGGGTCTTGCAAAAAATCGGGCGTCCCGGCGCGTGCCCGCCGCCCTGGGCAGTCGGGGCGGTGGCTGTGCTTGTGCTGTGGGCGGTGACGTCGCGCGAGCGTTTCACACGCGGATTCGTCCCGGAATTCAGCGCCTACATGAGGGCGCTGCCTGCGGGCACAAAAATTTTCACGCATGAAAGCATGAGAGCGCTCGCTTTTCTCTGCGATGAGAGGGGTGCGCGGCGTCTCAGCTTTATCGCACCCAACCACATCCTGCAGCGCAACACGCAGAACGAAGCAGATGCCGCGCAATGCGAAGAGTTTTGGTATGCGCGCAAGCTCATGTGGATGAACACACGCAAGCAAATCGAGCGCGCCAAGTTGCCAAAACAACCGCAACTTGCTTCATTCTTTGACACACCGGAGCGCGACTGGGTGCTCAAGCAAGTGCTCACAAAAGGCGATGCGCCGGACATGGCCTTTTTCCATCGCCGCACAGTATCGTCACCGCCACCAGAGATTCTTGCAGCGAGTTCGCCTGAATTTACGAACCTGCTTCCCGCGCTCCCCGCGCAATGGACGCGGCAACTCAAGACATCGCTGAATACCAACTGGCCCGTCCCCGTTACGCTGCGCGGAAAGCTGCTGCGCTTCGAGATCGAGGCGGCCTCTTCTCATGCCGAGGCGCTTACTGTGCGATTGCGCTTTCAGCGTGGTGGCACGCTCATCTCCGAATACCTGCTCAAGCCCTACCTGCACGCCGAAGGAGGTAAGGACTTTTTCGTATTACCCATTCCGCCGGATGTTGAAATGTGCGTGATACAGTTGCGTTTCGCGCGTCAGGCCCAAAGCGTGAATTTTACCGGATTTCGCGCGATCGTCGAATCTGGCGGGAAATGAGCACACGCGCCGCCGCACCTACGGACGCGACTTGCTCGCCTTATCGTCCGGGAAGTCGGCGGGGACTTTTTGTGTGACTTTGCCGGTGGCGGCCCATTCGACTCCGCGTTGCAGCGTGACTGCGAAGCCCAGACAGCGCACTGCCTCCATTCCGTGCCCAAGTGCGTCGTGAAAGACGCGGCCTTTGCCGTAGGGGATCGCCATGAGCAGCGGCTCTTCCTCGCCTGAGCCGCCTTTTTCCTTCGGCGACATCGCGCTCGCAAGCACCGTCACGTTTTTTGCCGGGCCGCGCAGGCGGTCGTAGAGTTCGTCCTTGCAGTGCAACCACGCGGCGGGAAGTCCGGCCATGATGGGATGCTCGGGCGCTCGGGTGTTCATCACGAACTCATGCTGCGCACCGTGACTGCCGCCACCACCGGGCTTCGTGTCCATCGTCCATTTGCCATCGCGCAGACGCATATACGGGCCGCTCTTTTCATTGCGCCCGCCCCAACCGCCGAGGCCGATCATTTCGTTATAGGCCTTCCATTCGGGGAAGGAATTATCCGCCGCGTGGATGCTCACAAACCCGCCGCCCTCACTCACGAATTTCTCGAAACTCTCCTGTGTCTCCGGCGACCATAGCGCGCCGTTGTAGTTTGAGACGACGACTGCGTATTCGGAAAATTTCGGCGACCATGTCGCGACGCCACCACCGCCCGGCGCCGTATCCACGTCCACGCTGAAGATGCCGGGCTCTTCGAGGATTTGCTTCAGCACTGGCGTAATTTTTCGCCAATCGTGGTTGTTTTGCCCATCCACGATAAGCACTTTGATTTTGTCCGCAGCGCTGGCGGAGAGTGTGACGAAGGAGAGTAGAGCGAGGAGTTTCATGCGGCGGGGAAAGTGTGTGGTGTTTTGCATCGTGGCAAGCTCGCGCGAGAAAAGTGTGACCTGTTCGCGCTTCGTGTATAGCGTCTGCGACCTATGGCATTTGGCTCATTTAGCGATTTCGTCAACGCACTCGACAGGGCGGGGGAGTTGAAACGCATCTCTACGTCCGTCGCGACGGAACTGGAGATCACCGAGTTCGCCGACCGTGAAATGAAATCGCCCGGCGGCGGAAAGGCGCTGCTCTTTGAAAAGCCGACGATCAACGGTGTGGTTTCGCCATTTCCCGTCGCGATCAATACGATGGGTTCTTGGAAGCGGATAGCGATGAGCATGGGCGCGAATTCCGTGGATGAAGTGGCTGCCGAACTCGGTGCACTCCTCCACGCAAAACCGCCCGTGGGACTTCGTCAGACGATGAAGTTGCTCGGTCAGGCGCTGGAACTCCGCCACGCCCGCCCGAAGCTCGTCAGCACTGGCCCGTGCAAAGAAGTGATCCAAAAATTCGACGCGCCACCGTCGCGAAATGAACCGTGGCCCGGCGCGCCGAACATCCAGTCACCAGTCACCAGTCGCCAGTCACCAACGCTTGCTGACATCCCGATTCTTAAATGCTGGCCGCTCGACGGCGGGCGCTTCATCACGCTCCCCTGTGTCGTCACCAAAGACCCCGACACCGGCGAACGCAACGTCGGCATGTATCGTATCCAAATTTACGACGACAAAACCACCGGCATGCACTGGCAGTTGCAGAAAGTCGCCGCGCGCCACGGACGTCGTTATTACGAAAAGGGCGAGCGGATGCCCGTCAGCATTTTCATCGGCGGCGACCCGATGTTTCCCTTCGCTGCCACCGCACCGTTGCCCGATGGTCTCGATGAGTTTTTGCTCGCTGGCTACTTGCGAAAAAAATCCGTGGAGTTGGTGAAGTGCGAGACTAACGACCTCGAAGTTCCCGCCAACGCCGACTTCGTCATCGAAGGCTACATCGACCCCAAGGAACCGCTCCGCGACGAAGGCCCGTTCGGCGACCACACCGGCTACTACACGCTGCCCGAGCCGTATCCCGTTTTTCACATCACCGCGATCACGCACCGCAAGGATGCTGTGTATCCCGCGACCATCGTCGGCATCCCGCCGATGGAAGACTTCTACATCGGCGGCGCGTCGGTGAAACTCTTCCTGCCCATCTTCAAGATGAACTTTCCCGAGATCGTGGACATCGCGCTGCCAGCGGAAGGCACGTTCCACAACCTCGTCTTTGTCAGCATCAAGAAGACCTACCCGATGCAGGCCTACAAAATCATGCACGGCCTCTGGGGCATGGGGCAGATGATGTTTAGCAAATACATCGTCGTCGTGGATGCCGACGTGAACGTCCACAACACGAGCGAAGTCCTCTTCCATCTCTTCGCAAACACCGACCCGCAACGCGACAGCATCTTCACCAAAGGCCCGTCCGACGTGCTCGACCACGCCACCAGCGAAATCGCAATGGGCAGTAAACTCGGCATAGACGCGACGAAGAAAATTCCGGGCGAAGGTTTTAAACGCCCATGGCCGCCGCTGATCAAAATGGACGCAGAGGTGATGGCAAGAGTGGATAGGTTGTTTTCGGGAAAAGCGTGACGTGAGCATTTGCACGCATATTTCAGCCATGAGATGTCCCCTGCCGCAGGAGTTTTATTCGGAAGCCGGTTGAGTCTTGCGGCTGAATGACAAGAGCAACAACACAAGCATCGCAATCGAGGCAGTCCCCATCATGGTGATTAAGATGGCAGCAGTGAGTTTGTCCGCAGCACCACCCATGAAAGCCTTCCAACTCACGCTGCAGCGCCAAGCAAAAACCAGAACCAGAAACAAAGTGGTCGCGCAAGCTGCCAGTCGGCTCCATCGGACCCCTCGCGCTATGAGCACACCCCAAAGTATCGACAGCACGCCGAATGTGCTGCCAGACATCAATGCGGTGGCCGCTTTTTGAGGATTTGATAGGAAGCCAGCTATGCCCATCGCAATGAGGAATATGCCATAGCGTTTGAGCCAAGCGCCCAGTTTTGAATTCATAATTTGTGGATTATTATTCGCGAGAGCGATTGCCACCGGTGAGGAGGGGAAGAACGTGCCAGATGAAGTAGGCTAGGGAAGTGATGAATGCAGCAACGTAGGTCCAAGCAGCTGCATCGAGCACCTTTTTCACCCCAATCGCTTCTTCGCCCGGCGCGATGAATCCGAAATCTGCCAAGACTAGCTTGGCGCGACGGGAGGCGTCGAATTCCACCGGCAGCGTGACAAGATTGAACAGCATGATGACTCCCCATGCGATCGCCATGATAAGCGCGCCCGTGAGCGGGGTGATCATCGCCGTAAACATACCGAGCAAAGGAAGGAACATAACCACGTAGTTCGCGTAGGTAGTAATGCCGACTGCTGCCATCCGCCAATGGAGCGGCTGGTAAGCCTTGGCATGTTGGATTGCATGGCCGCATTCGTGCGCGGCGACGCCGAGTGCGGCGGGAGAGCGGCCAAAGAAATTTTCCGCCGACAAAACTAGTCGCCTGTGGGTCGGATCGTAGTGATCGCCAAGCATCCCTTCGGCGTGCGTGATTTCCACGTTGAGAATGCCGCAGCGGCGTAGGATTTCCGCCGCCGCCTCACCACCTGTAATACCGGATTGAACGACACCCTGATTGTAATGGTTGTAGACTGACTTCACGCGCCACACCGCCCAGAGTGACATGCCCATTGTCCCAATTAGTAGAATCCAAATCATAGTGTATTTTTGTTTTGCGCCCTGCCTCTGTCGTGCTCGTGAGAGCACGCATCAGTAGCTTGACGGGTGCATACATAGATGGGGAATGAGTTGGCGACTAATACGCGTTTACGAATGGATACTTAGGAAAAACCTAACAAACATTCATAAAGTGTGGATCGGAAGAATGATTGCCACCTCATTCTTCGCTAGCATGTTGCTCATAATACTTCCTCGTCCGAACGATTTACGATCACGCGCCGGGAGGTGGCAGGATTTCCAGCCCGTATTTCTTTGCAATCTCCATGACATGTGGGATGTCCTGTTGTTGCTGCGGAGTTAATGCGCCGATCTCCTCGAAGAAGCCTTCAAAGCCTGATGGGGTGATGGTGCACATGAGTTTGCCGGGTATCTGCCCGAGGTAACGATAGGTGTGCGCGACGCCGCGCGGGGCAAATAATGTCGTGCCCGGCTTGGCGAGGATGGTCTGGTCGCCGACGGTGAACTCGTAATCGCCTTCGAGAATCTGGAACGTCTCGTCTTCGCGATGATGGATGTGCGGTGGTGGACCTCCGCCGGGCACGTCGTGCGATTCAACGACGCTGACCGTGCCGCCGGTGTCGCGACCATGGAGACGGATAAGCATCGGGATGCCGAGGATGTTCACTTTCTTTCCGCCGTTGTTGGGGATTTGGATTGGGTTCATGCTGGTGATGGAGTTGGTTTGTTGCAGGTGTTATTTGTAATCGATGGCTGCGCTGGAAGGCCCGAGTTTTGGTGATGTCATGCGCGGAGACTGTGTCCAGTGCGATTCCACGGGCAAGTTTGCAATATGCGGTCTTTTTTTTGAGTTTTATAAATATGCGAAAGGCGCGTGCTGAAATGCAGAAGGCTGCGCACGGTTTAAACAGTAATTCATTCCAAAGTGGTGTGGGATAGTTGACGCGGGGGCCGTCGTTGCTAACGTCCGCACCAGCTAACAGGATCACGATGCAAAAACTGGAATTCAACGAAGCGGTGGATCAACTGATTCAGGCGGACACTCGCTATACGCGGGAGGCGTATGAGTTTCTCCGCGATGCTTTGGATCACACGGTGAAGACTCGCAAGCGCCAGCTTGGCGAGACGGGTCATGTGACGGGGCAGCAGCTCTGCGAGGGGATTCGCCTTTATGCGTTGAAGCAATATGGGCCGATGGTGCCGACGGTGCTGGAATACTGGGGTATCACGAAGACGGACGACTTCGGCGAGCTGGTGTGGAATTTGGTTGAGCTGGGCGTTTTCGGAAAAACGGAGAAGGACTCGAAGAAGGATTTTCACGCGGTGTATTCGTTTCACGATGCGTTCGTAGTTCCGTTTCTGCCCGAGAAAGTTCCCGCGCGCGTGGTGAAGCCGAAGGCGGACTTGAAGGTGGGGTAAGTTCGGGCGGGCTTTTGCACTTCGGGTGAGGTTCATCATTGCCACGCCCGTGCAGCGCGCCTAAAACCGCGCGCTTTTATGCCAGATGAAATTCGCCAGCTTCGCGTCGGTTTGCCCTCGGGTAGTTTGCAGGAACCGACGATTGCGCTCTTTGCCAATGCAGGCTTTCGCATTGCGGTGAGCAGCCGCAGCTACAAGCCGAGCGTGGACGATCCGGAACTGGTGATCCGACTGCTGCGTGCACAGGAAATTTCGCGCTATGTGGAGCATGGCTTTCTCGATTGCGGTCTGACGGGCCGGGACTGGATTGAAAACAATGGCAGCGATGTGGTGCGGCTCGCGGATTTTCTTTTCAGCAAGACGAGTGCACAGCCGACGCGCTGGGTGCTGGCTGTGCCGGAGGATTCGCCGATTCGCACGGTGAAGGATTTGCAGGGCAAGGTGATCGCGACGGAGGCGGTGGAGATGACGCGTCGCTTTCTCGCTAAGCATGGCGTGACTGCGGAGGTGGAGTTTTCGTGGGGCGCGACGGAGGTGAAGGTGCCGGATCTCGTGGATGCCATCGTTGACGTGACAGAGACGGGATCGAGTCTGCGGGCGAACAAGCTGCGCATCCTCGAAACGCTGATGGAGAGCGTGCCGCAATTCATCGCAAACAAGAAGGCTTACGACGACACGTGGAAGCGTGCGAAGCTCGAACGACTGGTGCTTTTGCTCAACGGCGCGATGGCTGCGCGCGACAAGGTGGGTTTGAAATTAAATCTGCCCGAGGAGAAACTCGCGGAGTTGCTGAAGGCGCTCCCGGCGCTGCGCAATCCGACCGTGGCGCATCTCACGCTGCCCGGCTGGGTGGCGGTGGAGACGATCATTGATGAGCGCGTAGTGCGTGAAATTTTACCGCAACTCAAATCGCTGGGCGCGGAGGGCATCATCGAATACCCGCTGAACAAAGTCGTTTACTGAACCATGCGCATCCTCGTCCTCGCTCTCGCTGCTTCGCTATGTGCGTGCTCCAGCGGGCAGCGGACGGCGCATCGGAAAAGCGAGTCGTTATTGGCAATTGCGGAGTCCGGCGGACGTGAGCGGGGAAAGGAATTGAGCGCGCGGCCTTCGCTGACGGTGCGAAACGCGGAGGCGTTCGACGTGGAAATGTGGCGCGATTTGCGGGAGAATTTTCTTTCACCCGTTGAGCGCGGGCCGTGGCGCTACGTGGTGGATACGATCACGCTTGATGCCGAGCCGTTGCAGACGGGCGACTGGACTTTGCTGGTGTCGCTCGACACCGGAGCATCCTTCAAGATTGACGACTTTTCCGACTACGATGCGGCGCGGCATTCGTATTTTTCACGCGGGTTGAAGCGGACGATGGAAGCGCTTGAGCAGATTCAGCGGAAGGACGACTCGCTGGATCGCTACGTGAAGCACTGGCAGAAGCGAGGCAACTCGCCCGACTAGCGGACACGATCCCCGGCATCAGGTGGCGCTCCGAAGGTAATCGAGAGCACCGAGGTCTTCATGAGAGTTACGCCAGAAGTATTCTGAGAAGATGTAGCGTTAGCTGATGCAGTCGATTTACCGAATTGCGAGCGGGGCTTTTGCTCAGGGACAGAAAGCGGAGTCGGCGCGCTTGCAGCGAGAAGCTTCGGTGGCTCGACGACATTGGGCTCGGTTTTTGGGGCGGGGCCTGCCGCGATGCGTTCCGGGGGACGCGAGACTTTGGTGAAGAGGCCGCGACTTACGCGCTCATTGGTGATTTCCACACGAGTGCCCGTGCTCACGGTTTCAAACAAATCAATCACATCCTTCGATTTCATGCGGATGCACCCGTAGCTCACGGGGCGACCGATGTGCATTTCATCCGGGGTGCCGTGGATGTAAATGCCGCGGCCAAATGCTCCGTCGTTCTGTCTTTCCAGTCCTCTCAAACGCATGATGCGGGTCACGATGGGGTCGCGTCCCCGTGCGTTGACTTTGCAAATTTCCCCGGTGCGCGAACCCGATTTAAAGACAGTGCCGAGGGGCGCGCCGTCACCGATTTTGGAGGCTATTTCCATCTGGCCAAGCGGTGTGCTGTAACTGCCGGGCTGGTCTCCCAAGCCAAACTTGGAGGTGGAGACGCGATAGCTGGCGATGTTGTCGCCTGCCGGATCGAAAACGTAGAGGCGTTGCTCGGGGATGCTGATGACGATGGTCTCGGCATGGGACGCCGCGACGAGGAGGCAAAGAGTCTGGAGGATGCGGACGACGAAATGAGTGCGCATCCTCAAATTGCGCACTCCTTTCTGAATGGAGCTTGGTTGTTTGTCATCAAAGCTGTCCTACGCGGAAAGCGCATCTCCAGTGTCTCGCCAAGGAGCGCGGAGTTGCGGGAACCACTGTGCCAGCGAGCACAGGGC